>CAYLYF010000047.1:0-28130 GCA_964387595.1 uncultured Thermodesulfobacteriota bacterium
TATATGAAAAGGAAATCTTTTTAATTGTTTTGATTATTAGCTGCTTTTAATAAATGGTTTTTGTCAGGTTAAGTGAATGATGCCCCTGCCTACAGAACCGGGTTTTTGTAAAATGTTCCGTTAAAAACTAGATTCTGATTATTGTAAGGTCAGGTTCAGGCCTTCACAAATAATATAACCGGAAGGAAGTATCCCGCAGGTTCTGTTTTTATTCGATAGCCTCGGGTTTTTTGACCGACCTATTAGTTGTTTTGTGATATTATGTTAATTATAATTCTTTCCCATTGGCTCATGACTTTGTCAAGATTCAGTCCCGTCGTTATTTTAGAAGCTTCTCTTCCCAGTGTGTTCCTTTTATCTTCATTATTTATGAGGGCATTCATTGCAATGATAAGTTCTTTTTTGTTTTCAGCCGCAACCAGGATTCCGTTGACATTTTGGTCTATAATATCTGACGGGCCGGAATTGCAGTTAAAGCTTATACAGGCAAGGCCGGCTGCCATGGCCTCACATAATACATTTGGAAAACCTTCAAATCTTGAACTTAAAACAAAGATTGAAGCTTTGGAATAAATAACATCAATATTCTTAACCAGCCCAGGCATCTGAACCCTGCTTTCAAGGCGTTTTTCTGAGATCAGTTTTTTAAGGTTTTCCCTTTCAGGGCCCTCTCCCAATATGACCAGCTGCCATTCTTTGGAAGAGACGTCAGCAAAAGCCTTTATAAGTAAATCAAAACCTTTTTGATGGGCAAGGCGCCCTGCCGCAAGAACCATCTTTTCTTTTTTAATATCCAGGCTGTTTACTGCTCTCACAGGATTTGGAATAATTTCTGTTTTTACTCTGTAGTTATTGAAGAATCGTTTCACATGTTTTGTCTGTACCACCATGAGATCAGACCATCGGTAGGTAAGGTATCGTGCTGCTTTCCAGATCACTGAAATCATGTCATTTGAGGGGTCGTTCCGTTCAGAAATTATAACAGGTATGCCGAGACTTTTGCAGACAGTAATTGCAACGATGTTAGTTTGGGTTAAAAAACTTATAACAATATCAGGATTAATTGATTTTAACTCTGAACGAATGGATTTAATTCTTGCTATATTTGCCTTGAGCCCGGACATGATTGATCCGGGTTCCCTTTGAAGGCCTAATCCGGTCATGTTTATTTTTGGATTCAGGTTATAGAAGGAATTATCGCTGGATATTGTTAAGATAGAGATATTATGTTGGGATGCCCAGTAATTTGCCATCAGGCTTATTACCCGCTGAGCTCCGCCAGCGTTCATTGCTGAAATGACAAAAACAATCCTCATTTTTTTTGGTGTTTTTATTATACTATTATTTGTTTCGCAGTTGCGAGGATAATTGCAGTTGCGATGCAATCACTGTCCAGCAGCCTGCTTAAGTATTTTTGCCAGGTCACCTGGTAAATCAGGCCTGCCGCGCCGGTTGCGAACACGACAGTATAAAGGGCGATTGATCTTATTGCATTTAACATCGTAAGTTCTTAGTGGGTATGTTTAGTGGATTTATTCTATGAATTTTGCTGTATTAAAGTCAATATATTAAATTTTGATGGGTTTTTAAAGAAATAAAAATGTATTTTCGTCTGCTATGACTTAGATTTTATTATGCAGGAAAAATTATGTTTGATCTGAAACTCATTATTACAATGCCTTGATATTATGTTTTCTTATTGATATAAAATCGATATGTTTATTGAAAATAAAGCGGAAGGTCTGATGGGGCTTTATGTTGTTGTCCGTAAATATATAAATTTTGTAAAAACTTTGATTGTGAAAAGTATTTTTAAGTAAATATTTGGATTTTGAAGGGATGTAATTCAGCTTCATTAGAAACGGCTCGTATGAAGTTGTATGTTTAAGGTTTTTATAATATATCTCTAAAATTGAATTAAATTATGGTTCATGCATCTTGCTGTTAGTGATAATGTAAGGGTAAATGAATTTGAAGATCTAAATATGAAAAGAGTGAGAGTCCTTGAGATAATTGATCATCTGGAGCTTGCCGGCGCACAGGGTATTGTGTCGCATCTTGTTAGGGCAATTGACAGAAATGTTTTTGATGTAAGAGTTATTTGTTTGTTTTCAACACCGGAAACACTCCTTGCAAAAATTCTTATGGAGGAAGGTTATTCTGTATATTTTTTAAATAAAAAAAAAGGATTTGATCCAATCGTTTTTTTAAGAATAGATCAGCTGATAAAGCGTTTTAAGCCTGATGTCGTTCATACTCATTTAGGCACTTTGAAGTATTCATTGCCTTCCATGGTTTTAAGGAGAATCCGGTTTAAGGTTCATACCATGCATAATCTGGCAAGACATGAAACGGATTATCCACTGCTCAATAAACTGGCATTTAAAGCAGGCGTTTATCCGGTTGCAATTGCAGATGAGGTGAAAAAATCAATTGAAGAATTGTATGGGGTCCGGGATTGCTGCAGTATCCCCAATGGTATTCCTGTTAAGGAATATGCAAAACCAGCTGTAGACAGAGAGGAATGGCGCAGGCGTGAAGGAATAGACCGGGATGCGTTTGTGTTTGTTAATGTCGGACGTCTTTGTAAACAGAAAAATCAGCAGCTGTTAATCCAGGCTTTTGCAGAAAACGTGAATAAGGATATTAATGCAATTCTTTTGATAGCTGGTGATGGAGGTTGTTTAAGCAGGCTTAAAAAAACAGCACAGGACCTTAGTGTGTCAGGGAAAATTCGTTTTTTAGGGGTGCGGACGGATATGCACACTCTTTTGAGTGCATCAGATGCTTTTGTTCTTTCCTCTGAATTTGAAGGCAATCCGCTCTGTGTTATGGAGGCCATGGCAGCCGGGCTGCCGGTGGTTGGCACAGATGTGGGAGGTGTTTCTCAATTAATAGAAGACGGAAAGTCCGGTTTGCTTGTAAAAAGCGGAGACCTGAAATCTTTGTCAGCTGCGATGAAGTCGCTTATGCTTGATAACGGGTTGAGATCCCGGATTAAAGATCTTTCAAGAAAAACAGCTTTAGAAAAATTTGATTCAAGCATTATGGCCAGATCTTATGAGAAGCTTTTTCTATCTAAATTAAAAAGAGCTTAAAGCCCTGTTTTTAATTCCATCAGCAAACTTAATGGTATGGTAAGAAATGATATCCCATAAGTATAGATGCATATTTATACATATTCCAAAGACAGCAGGTACAAGTATTGAAAGTGCTTTGGGGCATTTCGATGGCCATCTGGGAAGGGAAGGTCAGGATCACAGGTGTATAAGGATGATCGAACCTAAGATCAATACCGGCATTTTTTACTCAAAAGTAAACTTCCGTATGTTTTTATCCTCGGTGCGTTATAATTTTCGTAAACATAAAAATCCCAACAATGACCTTACGGTATCAAGGGAGCAGTATAACAGTTATTTCAAGTTTACTGTTGTAAGGAATCCGTGGGACAGGGCGTATTCCAGTTATGAAAATGTAATGAGAGATGAAATGCATAAAAGGTCCTGGGGAATAAAACAGCCCTTACCGTTTAATGAATTTTTGTACTTATTTATGGGGAAAGAAATGTTGGTCCGCCAGATGTATTGGCTGAAAGATTTTAAGAATCAGTTGCCTTTTGATTATATTTGCCGTTTTGAGAATCTGAAAGATGACTTTGATAATATCTGCTGTCTTATGGGCCTCAAATCAATAGTTTTGCCCCATAAAATAAAAGGAAAGGGCGGGAATTATAAAGATATGATCGATGATGAATCAAGTGATCTCATCGCTGAATTTTATAAAGAAGAAATAGAACTTTTTAATTATTCCTTTTAGTATGAATATTTACAGGGCTATGCATTCCAAATAATCAGATAAATAAAAGCTTTTTTTGAAACCTTTAAATTATTTAAGAAAAAAGGTTTGTTTTATAAAATTACGGATGTTTTCAAATCTGCCGGTTTCATTTTTAAGGTCTTTACCTCTGCTTAGATTAGGGGAAGCTTCTTTCATCTTTAAAGCGGGACCTGTCACCGGTGAAGAATGCTTGCTCAATCGGCGGCTGTACTTCAATTAGCAATAAAGGTTCTTTTTAAATAATTGCGTATTCGTACAAGTGTGTTGATCGTGTCTTGTGTGTCATTAGCTTTATTTAGGTGCGGGAAGTCTTCGTCTGGCACAGGTAATCCCAAAAAATTGCATAACTTTTCCCAGACGTCACCGTTATCCCAGCAAATAATAAGGAGGTCGTCTGTTCTGTTCTGGAAATACTTTTGTACCGCCATATTATGGTTTTCATAGATTGAAGTCATGTCGTTAATATATTTTTTGTCTGGTTCACCGGTTCTTACTCCTTTTTTTACGCAATGGTTCCATGAACTTAAAGCATGTGTCATGCTGTCATTCCTTACTGTAAGGATGAATTTACTGTTAGGGAAAGCCAGGTCAAGTTCTTTGTATAGGTGATACCATGGATCATTTTGGAAGCTTTTGTAGCGTTGAGCATGTCTGATGATTTTTTTCAACTTATTTGGTTTTGATAGATTGTTTGTGAATTTCTGATGAAAGCCTGTGTGAGGCAAAAGACCCAATTTCTTAAAACAGTATTCGAGGGTTGTTGTTCCGGTTTTGCTCATTCCGATGCCAAAAACCTTATTGATGGTGAAATAGTCATGTGTGTTTTTGGAAAAGGTCTTCATCGTGTCAACCGGTTTTGTTCTTATTTATATTTTGTGTAAGAATATCTATGTTGGAATAAATTTTCAAGTATTTAATATTGTCTTACCTGAAGTTAACGCAGATTATGACTGGATTTTATAGCTGGGCAATTGATGTAGTGCTGGTTTAAAGATTAGACCATTTCATCAATATGTTTTCCCTTCTGATTCAGGGGAGCTGTATTTGTCGGCACACCAATTTTTTGCGGCAAGTTTTCTTTAGGAGTCTTTTTCTTCAGAAATGCTCTATTGTCTTTATCCTCTAGAATTTTGGCCAGCGCTTCTTCGCTGTTAAATTTCTTACTGCCGGAGCGTTCAGGTGTTTTTCCGCTTTTTTTTGTCTCCGGCTGCCGGAGTGATGATGCATTTGCTACGGGATCAACAGCCATTTTATGTTCCTGAAAATTTTGAGATTATATATTTTAAATATACAAAATTTACAATATTTTTAAGCAAATCTTGATAAAAGCTTAAATCACGGCTGCAAGCGCTTCCAGCGGCAGCCTTTCTATGGCACTGACTTTATGAAACTTTCCTGAACCGATCCGTGCTATTTCCCGGGCAGTTCTTTCACTGTCTTCATCCTTTTCATCTTCAGGGGAGATATAGATCACCGAGATCTTGATGCTTTCGCGGCTTGTTTTGCCGGCTTCTACGAGTGCGTGATGTTTACCCATGGATTTTTTTGTTTCCATGGTGGTGCCCTTTGAAAAATCTGCAACACGCCGATGGTAACCCTCGCTGTCAAAGTCATCAGAAAGGGCGGCGTTTGGTTCGCCGTCTGTTATCAGGATGATGTATTTCGGGTTGCTGTTTTTATCTTTAAGAAGCATTTTTCTGGCACAGGTCAATCCATTTCCTATATTGGTGAACTGATCCGCCCGGAGTGTCATGGTCGCCTCAAAAAGAGGGGTGATCTTGTCTGTTAGAGGAACGACGACTTCTCCCAGATTTGAGAAGGCGATGATACCCATCCGGTCCTGTTTTTCAATGGCTGTTTTTGCAAGCTCAGCAACAGCCATCTTTGCATATCTGAGTTTTGCTTTTTCTTTCATGGAAGCGGAGATGTCGACACATACGGCGATATCCAGCTGGTTTTGGGGTTTTTTTTCAAAAGAGCGCAGGTCTGTGTAGCTAATGTCTTCAAAGGTTTTGCCTTTTCGAATCATCTTTCTTAAGGTATGCCTTAAGGAAAGTTCTTTAAAGCTGTCGCCGCGTCTGTAGCGTCTGCTTTCTGCTTTATCGATCTCATGTTCCTGTTTGAAAGCCCTTCTTTCGAGTACCTGACTTTCCTGTCTTCGGATCAGGCCTTCAAGCAGACGGCTGAGACTTAAGTGTGACAGGTTAAAGCGTTTCTTTTCTCCTGAAATATTTACCAGCCCTTTTTTTTCCATGTCATGGATCATGATCTTAAGCTTTTCATAATCAAGCTTCTCCTCTGACAGCTTGATTCCTTTTTTTTCGTTAAGGGCATAGTTAACATAAAGATCTTCCAGGGTGGAGGTCTCTGATTTTGACTGGTGCTGATAGTCCATCATTTCAGCCATGAACTCCGTTTCCGCATTTATGGGCAGACGGACCTTGTCGCTATCTGACATGGGAGGGGCGGGCATGGATTGCGAGTTTTTCAGCGCTTCTTCCACCTGCTCAGGGCTAATGTCTCCTTTTGAAGCCCGGTCCTCCATGTTCTCTTTTAATTTTTCCTGCCCCTCTTTTGTCAGGGTCATATTATTGGAATCCAGCCGGTCAATCAGATCCATGTCCTGAAGTTCATCCATCATGCTCTGAAAATCATCCTGCACATTGCTTGAGGGGCCGTTTTCCATGGCATCCTTTAATGCTTGCTGTACCATTGGATGTTTCATGGCTTCTTCAGTAAACCCGGGGTCATCAAGGGGGATACCGTCTTCAGGCAGATCAGAACTGAAAGCGGCATCCGTCAGGCCGGCTAAAGCATCTGCCAGTTCCTCAGGGGTCAGCGGTCGGCGCTCTTTTTTTACTTTTTCTTCATCTTCAGGGAAAAGCGGAATCCCAAAAATATGACGGCTGAAGATACCTTTAAAGATCTCTTCTTTATCTATATCTTTTTCCTGTTTAAAGACAGTTCTGTGCTGAAAGGCGGTATGTGCTGCTTTTAAGAGATCGTTTCGGGTTGTTTTTCCGTGCATGAGTCCATAACTCTGGGCGATTTCCCGGGCAGCCAGGGTCCCTCGGACGCCAGGGGGCCTTTCAACTTTGGGGTGATTGCGCAGCGCTTCTGCAATTGAAGCGGATAAACGGTCGATCTCATCCAGGCTTAAGGTCTCTGCCTTTTTTGAATCGATCATATCCTTTAAGGATTTTTCTATTTTATCTGACAAATGTCCTGTTGTTTTAAGCTCTTCTTTTTCATCCTCTGAGTCCCTGAGATCTATCTCAAAATGACCGCCGGCCTGGGCTTCCGGGATTGAGTAGAGCTCTGAAACGGCAGCGGGGGATTTCCAGAAAGTTTTAACAAGTTCGGGAAAGTCAAGCGCATGCTGCAGTTTGTAAAGTGCTAGAACAGAGCCGCCTTTAATTTTTGCACCGGTCAAAAAACGGGCCAGATCATAAAGTCTGCTTACGGTGTATGCGGACCGTGTGATAGAGTCCTCGCGTTCTGCTGAAAGGTGGATGCCGGAGGTGTAGACCCGAACCATATTTTTTGAGGCAAGTTTTTCCAGGAAGTCAGGACCTTTGCCTGTGATGCGGCTTTCGGTAAATTGTGAGCAGGCTTCGTCAAGAAGATTTGTGAAAGTCATCTGGTGTTCTGAAGCCGTATACCGGTGAGGGGTTCCCAGGGAGACCAGCGGGATCTTTTTCTGATAGCAGAAAAGTGCCAGTTCCGGGAGAAAATCACCCGGCTGAAAAAAAATCTCTGCCTTGATGTAGTTTTCATTTACCAGGGAAACCACAGCGGGAAGCTTCAGTCCATTTGCCAGGGAACAGGCATAGCGGAGCGCCGCACCTGTTTCTGAGGGCGAGGCATCAACGGCAATAGCCGCGGGTTTTGCTGTTTTGAGGATTAGACTCAGGTAGGTATCGACCTTTATATCTGCAGGGCAGAAAGGAACGGTAACTGCCTTTATTAATTTTCCGGGTTCAATATCTTCAGGATAGGAGGCCTGCATCCACTGTTCAGTCATATCCGCAAGTGCAGGGTTTGTTTGTTTTAGAGAAAAAAGAGGCGAAGATGATGTCTTGTCCGGCAGCGGAAGCCGAAGTTTTTTTAAAACGGTATTTTCAAGGGACTTGAGTTTGACGTTCCTTAAAAGAGCGGTTTTTATATCTTCCACACTAAGTCTTACAGATTTTTTCATCAGCTTTTCTTTTTTGATTGCTCAATTATTTTTTCAATAAGAATATCCTGCTTTTCATAGTAGCGGCTTTCAGTGCTTACCCCCAGTCTGCCTTTCAGGACCCGTTTTGCTGCCGCTTCAACATCTGTTTTTTTGACCTGCTTTGAATTCTTTAATCTCGCATGGGCCTGAGCCTGTTCATATATTGAAAGGCTGGTCCGTACACTGGGAAGCCTTTCAAGTTCATCCGGCATTTCACGGGCGGTATTTGATATGGCAACGGACTGGCGTATGATGTCGGCAGAGGCTTTGACGCCGTCTATGATGTTTCCATACTTGCTGAGGATCTTTATTTCGTCTTCCATGCAGGGATAGCCGACCCGTACCTGCTCGAACCGGTCGGAAAGTGTTTCGCTGACACGTTCTGCACCGGCATATTCTTCAGGGTTTTCTGTTGCAACCACAATGGTGTCAACTTCTGATGAGAGGTCAAACCCGGCAATGGTGGTGATGCCTTCTTCCAGCACCTGAACCAGGGTGTTCTGGGTGCGCTGCGGTACCCGGTTGAGCTCATCAATAAAAAGGATCTTGCGGTGGGACTTCTGTATCTTTCCGGGGGTGAATGCCCGGGGATCCTGTAGGCCGATCTTCATGGCGAGTATAGGGTCAAGGTCTCCCATTAGATCTTCAGGCATCATCTCAGGCGACCCCTGTATCCGGACAAACCTGTTTTCACCGGGGATCTTTATTTTTTTATGTTTTTTTCTGCCGGCACAATCCGGGCAGGATGGTTTTTTCGGTGAACAGTTATATCGGCAGTCGAAAACAGTCTCCATCTCCGGCAACAGCGATGCGATTATCTTTGCAACGGTTGTTTTGCCTATTCCGGGAGGACCTTCAAGGAGAAGATGCCGGCCGGCAACCAGAACAGCCAGGATAGCCTCACGGGTGGCGGCGTCACAGTAAAAACCCGCTAAAGGATCTTTGTTTTTTTCAAGTTTTTTAAGTATGGCTTCGCGTAGTTCGTGGCGGAGAGTTTTAGACATGATGTTCCTCCTAAAATATAAGTGGCTGGTGTTTAATCTTTTTAAATTACGGTCTCATTGGTGTGGTTGTTTAAAAAAGGGTTCGAGGTTCTCAGGTTTCCAGGGTTCGAGTGAAAACGATATCCCTTTTACTTTGCCAAAATGAGACCTTGTTTTTTTTCTCTTGCTTTAGGTTGAAAACTTTATTTATTGTAGCGTTAGAAACAGCCCAGCTGGCAGTTTCCGATCTTGAACTGGAGTATGTCCAGAAACGATTTCATTTTTTTAAAAGGGATATTATTGTCACTTGCAAATTTCTGGGCTTTTGCACAGGCCACTTTACCATTTTCGGCAAGATCTCTCAGCTGTTTTTCAAGATCTTCTGTCATCCAGTCTTCGCGTCTGGCATCTTCAAAAATATTTTCGCGGGTCATGATATTCCTCCTGAACAATGTTGAGAATAAATTATAGTATTAAACCATAGCTTTTAATTATGAGACCTTTTTTAAAGAGGATTCAAGGGGTCATGTGAAAACCCTGAAACTCCTTCTCGGTCAAAATTGAGCCCCGATTTTTATACGGTCCCCTTTGGGGACCCGTCTAAGAACACGTCTCTCAGACGTGGATAAATATTGTTATGTCTAACTTATATTATATCTTAAAAATTACGATTTGGTTTGACTTAAATCAACTTTATTTCATTAAAAGACCCGTTTTTAAGCATATATCCGTTCAGTACCGGATTGTCTAAGTTTTCAAGTGAAATAATTATATATACAGCGTCAGGGTGAAAAGCCAGCTGAAGGTCTGCTCCTGATGGGGAGGAAGGGCCTTTTGGGTGAGAATGATATATTCCGATCAGTGATTCCCCCCTTTTTTCCATCTCAGTAAATACCTCTACCTGCTGCAGCGGATCCATAAAATAGGCATCAGGTGCAGGCTCGCTGTTTTTCATGGGAACTGCGCGTTTGATTTCTCCGTTTTTACCGATAAGCAGGCCGCAGCACTCATTGGGAAGTTCATCAAGTGCTTGTTTAATCATTCTTTCCCTAGATTGACGGGGTATATTAACGGCGTCCATATTTTTTATCAGGCAAAACAGAATCGTTATGGTTTTTATGATGATATTTTAAATGTTTGTAAGTCATTACGCATTAATAATACACTATGAAAAGTTTATTAAGCAATAAAATAATTTATCTCTATTGACAGGTTTATTGCTGAACTAAACCAGAGCTGATGGGTTCTGTATTACAGAACCCTGGAGACCCAAAAAAACCCAAAACTGAAAAAGGGGTTTTCGAAATCTTTATCTGACCCATGCTTTCCTGTTCTGGTCTTCTTTGTCATTTTATTTTGACTGCAGGCCGTTCTTATGGGTAAGCTGAGGGTCAGACGCTGAAAGAGTTTCAATATATTGCAGATCAATTTGACCGTTATTACAGCGGGTTTACCAATGCCTGAAGATTTTTATATAAAAATGTTTGACATATTTGGTTTGTAATGATAATTAATCGAACAATTTAGTGTCCAAAATAGTTAATTATTATAAGAAGTATTTATTTAGCATACAAAGTAATTCCTTAGTGTGCAAATTAAAAATCACAAAAAAAACAATTTAAAAGAATAAGTTATGGAAGAAAACGTGACAATTAATGAAAAAAAGCTAGATAGGATCATTGAACAGTATATTGATTTGCCGGGCCAGGTCCTGTCCACGCTAGAAGCGATTCAGGAAGATGATGGCTATCTTTCAAAGGAAACACTTCGGTATGTCAGTGAAAAAATGGGTATTCCGTTTTCCCAGATTTACAGTGTGGGGACCTTTTATGCCGGGTTCAGCCTGAAACCAAGGGGAAAGCATATTATTACCCTGTGTTCGGGGACCAGTTGTCATGTACGCGGTGGGCCTCGGTTGCTTTTAGAACTTTTTGATTTGCTGGAAATTGCACCGGAGGAGCGCAGCGAAAAATCCATAACCACAAAGGACAGGCTGTTTACCATTGAAAAGACCCGTTGTCTGGGCTGCTGCAGCTTGGCGCCGGTGGTTAAGGTGGATGATGAGATCTATGGTTATCTGACGCCGAAGAAACTGCCTGAAATCCTTAAAAAATACGAATAGGAAAAAAAGTGAATTTAAGCAATGCGGATTATCTAAAAAAAGTCAAACAGGAAGGTCTGGACAAGATTTTTCCGGGCAAGCCCAGAATTGCAGTTGGTTTTGGCAGCTGTGGGATTGCGGCGGGCGCAACTGCTGTTTTTGAGGCACTGCAGGCTGAAATCAAGAAAAAAAAGCTGGATGTTATCCTTACAAAGGTGGGCTGTATCGGATACTGTACGGTGGAACCGATTGTAAATGTCAGTCTTCCCCATAAACCTCTGGTGCTGTATCATGATGTTGAACCCGGAGATGCCGCGGCTATTCTCAAACGGATGGTGGCCGGAGAGGTTTATGCGGAGAAAGCACTGTGCAAAATTGAAAAATGGGACCACATTACCCGGGGTAACAAACTTACCTATGGTAAAGGCTATTCTGAGGTGTGCCCTTATGCGAAGGTGCCTTTTTTTGGTCCTCAGCAAAAGATTATTCTTCGGAATGCCGGTCTGATCAACCCTGAGGATATTACAGAGTATATGGCCGTAGGCGGTTTTTCGGCTTTGCAGAAGGTCCTGACGGGTATGACGCCGGAGGCGGTCATCGATGAAGTGCTGACGGCCGGTTTGCGCGGACGAGGAGGTGCGGGATTTCCAACGGGTCAGAAGTGGAAATTTGCCCGCGGGGCGGCCGGGGACAAGAAGTATGTTATCTGCAATGCGGACGAGGGTGACCCGGGTGCTTACATGAATAGAAACGAGATGGAAAGTGACCCGTGCATGCTGCTGGAGGGGATGATTATCGGTGCTTATGCCATCGGTGCTAACGAGGGGATCATCTACATCCGGGAGGAGTATCCGCTTGCGATCAAGCGGCTGAACCGTGCGATTGATGATTTGCAGGAACACGGGTTTCTTGGACGCAACATTATGAATTCCGGGTTTAATTTTGAAATCAGTCTTGTCAAAGGTGCCGGGGCATTTGTCTGCGGTGAGGAGACTGCTCTGATCGCATCCATCGAGGGTTTTCCGGGTCGATCCCGGACCCGTCCGCCATTTCCGGCTGAAAAGGGCCTTTTTGGAAAGCCGACCAACATTAACAATGTGGAGACCTGGTGCAATGTGCCTGTAATCCTTTCCTGCGGGGCGGATTGGTTTGCCCAGACCGGTACCGGGCGAAGCAAGGGTACCAAGGTGCTTTCGCTGGTGGGTAAGGTGAGCCAGGCCGGACTTGCGGAGATTGCTCTGGGAACATCCCTGAAAACACTGCTGTATGATATTGGCGGGGGCGGGCTGGAAGGTAAGCAGATTAAAGCGGTGCAGACCGGCGGACCCTCAGGCGGCTGTATCCCTGCGGCGAACTTTGATTCGCCTTTGGACTATGAAAGTCTGGCAAAACTGGGCTCGATCATGGGCTCAGGCGGTGTGGTGGTTGTGGATGAAGATACCTGTATGGTGGACATGGCCCGGTATTTTGTTGATTTTACCAAGGAAGAGTCCTGCGGCAAGTGTGCGCCCTGTCGCGAGGGGCTTAAGCATATGCTTGAGATCCTGACCCGTATTTGTGAGGGGCAGGGCAGTCTGGATGACCTGGATGTATTACAGGATCTGGCTAACCTTATCAAAAAAGCTTCCCTGTGCGGGCTGGGCCAGAGTGCCCCAAACCCGGTGCTAACAACATTACAGTATTTTCGCAATGAATATGAAACTCATATTAAAGAGAACCGGTGCCATGCGGGCGCATGTGCCAACTTATTCCTGGCGCCATGCGAGAATGCCTGTCCGCTTCACATGAACATTCCGGGATATATTTCACTGATCAAGGAGGACCGGATCGATGATGCTTTTGAACTGATTCTGCAGGATAATCCTTTGCCGGCCAGTACAGGACGGGTTTGTCATCACCCCTGCCAGGGCCGCTGCCGCCGAAACGAGGTGGATGCTACTGTTTCCACGCGGGAGCTGCACCGGTTTGCGGCCGATTATATGGCTGCGCATTCCAGTGATATGCGGAAGGTAATACCGAAAAAAATAAAAAGTTCTGGCAAGAAGGTTGCCGTTGTAGGGGCGGGTCCGGCAGGTCTGACCGCAGCGTACTATCTGGCCAAGCTGGGTCATGTGGTAACGGTCTATGATAACTACCCTTCGGCCGGCGGCATGATGGCCTGGGGAATTCCAGATTTCAGGCTGCCGCCTGAGGTGCTTAAACGAGAAGTAAAGGTGATCAGTAAATTGGGTGTGAAATTTGAATTTAACACAACGATTGGTAAGGACAAGAGCCTTAAGGCGATTCGCAAAGAGACGGATGCTGTGTTCCTGGCGATCGGTGCTCATCTGGAAATTGCATTGCGCATCAAGGGCGAGGATTTGGAAGGTGTTCTGAGCGGTATTGCGTTTCTCAGGGACGTGAACATGGGTAAGACTGTTGAAATCGGCAGGAAGACTGTGGTGATCGGCGGCGGAAACGTGGCCATTGATGCGGCCCGTGTTGCCCGGCGTCTGGGCTCGGATGTCACAATTTTATACCGGCGCGAACAAAAAGACATGCCGGCGGAGGAAGAAGAGATCAGCCAGGCCCTTGAAGAAGGTATCCCGATTATGATGTTGGTGGCACCGAACCGGATCCTGGGTACAAAGGGTCAGGTTAAGGGTATTGTGGTGACGAAGTGCCACCCGGGAGAGTTTGATCTTTCCGGACGGCGCAGGCCGGAGCCGGGGGATGAAACGATCACCATTGATTGTACGACCGTTATCAGTGCTATCGGTCAGCGTCCCGATTCGGACTTTATCCGAAAACTCGGCGTAGAAGTCAATCGTTACGGAACGGTCGAGGTCGACCCCTTTACGCTTGAGACCAGTATTAAAGGGGTGTATGCCGGCGGGGATTTGGTAACCGGGCCGGCCACGGTCAGCGGCTCTATGGGATTGGGAAAACGCTTTGCCCAGATTCTGGACAGTCGGCTGATGCCGGAAGAACGTACTCATAAACTGTTAAAGCCTATAATATACAGCAACGAAGTTGCCCTGGAACCCCAGGGCGGAAACCGCAACCTGATGCCCATCATTGATCCCGAGAAACGTCATGGGAATTTTGATGAGGTGACCGGAAGTTATTCGCTTTCCGTGGCAAAAGTCGAGGTGACCCGTTGTTTAAGATGTGACGTGAAAGAGTAAATATGAAAACCATAACGATTTTACTAGATGGAAAGAAGTATTCGGCAGAAGATGGCGAGCCTGTGCTGAAAGTGGCTCGCAGAGAGGGCATTGATATTCCGGCTCTGTGCTATCACGAAGGGCTTGCTGCTTATGGGGCCTGCCGGTTGTGCATGGTTGAGGTTGTTGCCGGCGGCAGACCGGGCATGACCACCTCCTGTACACTGGCCTCAAAGGATGGTCTGGAGGTGAAGACCGACACCGAGGAGATTCGAACGGTTCGCCGCGGACTGCTTGAGCTTTACCTGGCTGAAGCTCCGGACTCGGATTTTATCAAGGAACTGGCTGCCTCGCACGGGGTCAGTGGTTCCCGGTTTGTTACCCATCGAGACCCAGCCGCTGCGGAGGAGAAATGTATTTTGTGCGGGCTTTGCGTACGGATCTGTAATGAAGCCATTGGTGCCGGAGTGATCAGCTTTATTGGCCGGGGTCCGGAAACCAAAGTTAACTCGCCTTACATGGAACCTTCTGACAAGTGTATCGGCTGTACGGGATGTGCTGATGTTTGTCCCACGGGGATGATTAAAATTGTAGACCGTGACGGTGTTCGTACGGTCGAAACCTGGTCCAATACTGAAGTGAAAATGCAGAAGTGCAGCATGTGCGGCGCTGTTTGCGGTCCGGCGCCCTTGCTTGATGCCGTATATAAGGGCGGAGGCTCGGATCTGACCGAAGATTTGCGGGGCCTCTGTACCAAATGCCGGCGCAGGCTGAAGATCCGCAAATTTTCTCATATGTCCATGCATTAACATTGTAACCTATTTAAGACTTTTTTGATCCCTTCTATGGTTTTTCCGCAGAGGGGATTTTTTATGCAAAACCTTGTCTGCGTCGAGTTGCTTCCTTTACCTCTTCTTGTAAGTGCTTAATTTATAATCATAAATTATTATCAGCGGGGTATTTTTTCAGGCCTATTCTGCAACCCCATTTTGTCATAAACGTTGACATGCCTGGGTGTGTATGATAAAATTTTGGTTTGCACGCAAACTAGATGTGTGCGGAGTAAACAGCAGATTCTGGCGGTTTCCCACTATATAACATATATAGGGGCCAGGTAAACACGTCAAAATTGTCTGAAAACGAGTCTAAACTGTCTGCTGATGCAAAGAAGCCAATATTTCCACAGGATACTTATAGTCAGGTTTTATCCGGAAGAAAGGAAAACCCGACCTGCTCAGTCGGTGCATGCAGGAAATAAATAAAGTTTTATTTTTACATATATATAATTTTAATGTAGAGGAAGTGCCATATGAAAGCGTTTGTATTTAAACATGACAATTGTGATGTTTGCCGTGAGTGTGAAGTGGCCTGTGCCGAGGCCTGCGGCAAGTCGAATAATGATTCTGCCAGGTATGCTCCGTTTATTAAGGTTTACCAGAGTCCTGATGGGCCGTTCCTGCGTTTGTGCAAGCATTGTGAGGACACGCCCTGTGTGGATGCCTGTATCGGCGAGTCGTTGCAACGGGGGCCTGACGGTCTTATTATTCAGGATGAGAAAAGATGCATCGGTTGTTTTATGTGTAACATGGTCTGTCCCCACGGGGCGATCAAAACCGTCATGAGCGTGGAAAAAGCATTCAAGTGCACGCTGGTTTGCGGAAAGGAAGACGATCCGCCCTGTGTGACCGCATGCACCCGGGACGCACTGTTTTTTGACGATTTTATAAGTACGGTCAAGAGAAGACGTAACAGAAAGATAAAGGGGTTTATAAAAAAATGAAAAAAGCCACTAAGAAAACAAAAGTCAAGAAAAGTACCCGGCAGCACGTGATTGTCGGTAACTGTATTGCGGCTATTTCTGCTGCGGATAAACTGCGTGAACTGAATCCGAATGATAATATCGTGATCATAGGTGATGAGGCCGTGCCATCCTACTCCCGCTGTTTAATTACTTATTATCTGGGTGATATGATTACAAAGGACCACCTGCTCTCGCATACAAAGAAATGGTATTCAGAAAGAAAAATAGAACTGCATCTTTCCACCAGAGCAGAAGGTGTTGACACAAAGAAGCGTGTTGTGCACGTTCTTACAAAAGGAAATAAAAAAGATATTCCTTATGATACGCTGCTTGTGGCAACCGGGTCTTCGCCGATTTTTCTGCCGAGTTTTCCATATGACAAAAACGGAATTATAGGCATGAGGGATTATAAAGATGCATGTATGCTTAAAAAATGGGCCAAAAAAGGTAAAAAAGCAATTATTATAGGAGCCGGATTTGTCGGGCTTAAGAGTGCTTACGGTCTTGTAAAACACGGGGTTAAGGTTAAAATTGTTGAGCTTCTGCCAACAGTTCTCGGTCGTATGACTGACCTTGAAGCAAGTTCAAGGGTTCGTGACCGTATGTGCCGGAATGAACTTATAGAGATTGAACTTAAAAACTCTATTATTGGCACAAGAAAACATAAGGATGGATATGTTGCGACCTATCAGAACGGTGATGAGGAGTATGCCGACTTTATTGTTGCTTCTGTCGGTGTGAAGGCAAATACGGATTTTCTGGAAGGTACCGGAGTTGAGATCGACAGGATCGTAAGTGTTGATGACGGACAGCGGACAACTGCGGAAGATATTTATGCTGCAGGTGATGTGTGCCGTTCCCGTCACATTGTGACCGGTGACTGGATATATAATGCGATCTGGCCAGTGGCTGTGGCCCAGGGACGTATAGCCGCCTGCAATATGTCCGGTCAGAAGCGATCCTATGAGGGTAACATCCCCATGAACAGTGTTGACTTTTACGAACTGTGGATTACCGCTATTGGCGATGTGCAGCAGGAAGGTCCTGACATCGAGGATGTTACGTATTCAAGTCACGGAATTTACCAGAACGTTAAGCTCAAAGAGGGGGTACCGGTTTCGTTTATGGCCGTGGGAAATGTGGATGGTTCCGGGATTATTCGGGGCGCTATTGTCGGGCAGACCCCCTGGAAAGAGTTTGTCAAACGGCCCCATGCTCAGATCATACCGGTTGTCAATAAGCTCAGCGGTTTGCTGGCTCATGCGATTTAAGCTGGAAGGGTTTTAGGGCGATTTATTAATATAAAAACGGGGTTGCCTGAAATTTCTTGCGCAGGGCTGTTTTATATGCTCTATTATTAGTGTTTAAAATAGTTTGGCCGTCTCGTTGTATGAATGGCTTATACTGCTCTGCACAGGCGGTACTTACGGCTAATCGAATATTTTATGTAATAAAAATAAATACCTTTTTATCCTGGCGGGGATAAAAAGGTGACAAAAAAACCAGTCGAGGTAAAGGTTTATGGCTAAAAAAAGTATAGAAGCAAAACAGAAAGAGCTTGTGGTGGCAAGGGTAAATGGTGCTGTCATAAAAGCGTTTCAGGTAGAAGCAGGACTTCAGGCAATGCTTGAGCCTTATAAGGATTCCAAGGGGAAGGTTCGTCTTAACCAGCAGGAGCAGTATAGTGCCAGGAACTATGTTGTGGAAAACCTGATTAAACGAGAGCTTCTTTACCAGGAAGGCAAAGCCAAAGGGGTCGAAGCAACAGAACTGGAACTTGATACTCTTATGGGTGATGTGCTTAAAGAGCATACCTCTGAAGCACATTTTAAGTATGAACTTACCACTCAGGGCTTAACCATTGAACAGTATAGAGAACAGATGAAATATGATGTTGTGGTAAATAAAATCGCTGCTTCAATCGTTCAGGATAAAAAGAAAGATGTGTCTAAAGAAGAAGCACGAAAATATTATGATGAGCACCCGCAGGAGATGGTGGGTCCTGAAGTCAGGCATATTCTCCATGTGATGATAACACTTGACCGTTACGCATCTGAGGACAAAGTAAAGGATGCAAGGGAAAAACTTGAAAAAGTGGCAGCGGAACCTGCGGAGTTTGAAAAAATAGTTAAAAAAGGCCCCGAGGCTGAGGGTGAAATAAAAGGCCTTGATGCAGGTTTTGTTGCGCGCGGCAGTATCCATCCCATGTTGGATTCAATCGTGAGCAGGCTTGAGGAAGGGAAAATATCAAGAGTGGTAAAGACTGATGAGGGCCTTCACCTCATGATGGTAAAGAAGATACTTCCGGCTGACAAGCCCAGGTCTTATGAGTATGTGGAAGAAGAACTGATAAAAAAGCTTTATGAACAGCGTTCTGTCGCAATCCTGGATGAGTATATGGAAAAGCTTAGGGCAAAAGCTGATATTGAAGTAGTAGACAAGATGGCGTCAAACAAGCTTGAACAGGAAAAGACCCTGTAAATCAGTGCCGGATGAATAGCTTTAAAAGGGCCGATTAAATTATCGGCCCTTTTTTATGGATGTACAATCCTTCCCTGGACAATAAATTTTCTTGATAATGACAGGGTAATCTAATATTGTCTTTCAATAATAAATATTTAATAATAAAAGGCAGGCACTTCTGTTTAATAACAGCCGATGCCGGTTTTTAGAGGCTTTTAACTTTTGAAAGAGAGGGTAATATGATTGACAGATATTCACGTGAAATTATGACAAAGATCTGGTCGCCTGAGAACAGGTTTAAGACCTGGCTGGAGATAGAAGTGCGTGCCTGTGAAGCGCTTTGCAAACTGGGTCTGATTCCTGAAGGCTCACTTAAGAATATACAGGAAAAAGCGGATTTTAATGTTGAAAGAATTGATGAGATCGAGCAGGTGACCAAACACGATGTGATCGCTTTTACAACCTGTATGGGTGAATATGTAGGAGAAGACTCTCGTTATATTCACTGGGGGCTCACCTCTTCCGATGTTCTGGATACCAGTTTCAGTATGCAGCTGAAGCAGGCCTCAGAAATTATTTTAAAAGATATTGATGCGCTTCTCGTTGTCTTAAAGGATAAGGCCATGGAGCACAAAAACACCATGATGATCGGCCGCAGTCACGGAATACATGCCGAGCCCATCACTTTCGGGCTTAAGATGGCGCTGTGGTATGACGAGATGAAAAGGCAGAAAGTCAGAATGGAGCGCGCAAAAGAAGCTATCAGTGTGGGTATGATCTCAGGTGCGGTGGGGACCTTTGCCCACAATCCGCCTTTTGTAGAGGAATATGTGTGTGAAAAATGCGGTTTGAAACCGGCTCCGATATCAACCCAGATCATCCAGAGAGATGTGTATGCGGAGTTTTTTACAACCCTTGCGCAGATCGGGGCATCCATTGAAAAGTTTGCTGTAGAGGTACGGCATCTGCAGAGAACAGAGGTTTCAGAGGCCGCAGAATATTTTTCAGCCGGTCAAAAAGGATCATCGGCCATGCCCCATAAAAAAAATCCGATACTTTCTGAAAATGTATCGGGTCTAGTTCGCATCTTAAGAGGAAATGCGCTTGTTGCCATGGAAAATGTTGCGCTCTGGCATGAAAGAGATATCAGCCATTCTTCAGCAGAAAGGGTTATCGGCCCTGACAGTACCATTGCTCTGGATTTTATTCTGGTGCGCATGACCGGTGTTATCAAAAAACTCATTGTTTATCCTGAAAATATGCAGGCAAACATGGAAAAGACCAAAGGGCTGTATTATTCTCAAAAGATCCTTCTTGAACTGACCCAGAGAGGTGTTTCCAGGGAAGACGGTTACCGGATTGTTCAGAAAAATGCGCTTGAAGCCTGGGACAACCAGAAGGACTTTAAGGACATGGTGCTTGCAGATTCTGAAATAACCGATGTTATTTCAAAAGAAGAAATCGAGGACTTCTGCTCCCCTGAGTTTTTTACAAAACATGTGGATGATATTTTTGAAAGGGTATTTAAAGACTGATTGGATTCGGATTTCGGAATGCGGAATTTTATAAAGGTCGTAGATGTTAAGGTTAAAACGGGATCCTTGTTTTTTTACGGTTTCCTTTTGGTTTTTCTGAGTTTTCCGTTTTGAGGGATTATTATGGCTATGAAAAGAGCGGTCTTTCTTGACAGAGACGGAACCATAAACAAAGATGTAAACTATCTTAATCATCCTGACCAGGTGGAGCTGATTGCCGGTTCTGCAGAAGCGGTTAAGCTCTTAAATGATAAGGGGTTTACTGTTGTTGTCATCACCAATCAGTCAGGCGTTGCACGGGGCATTATTGATGAGGAAAAACTTCCGCTTATAAAAGAGAGACTTTGCAGTCTTTTAAAAGAAAGCGGTGCTAAAATAGACGGGTATTATTACTGTCCCCACTATCCTGAAGGAAAAGTTAAAAAATACGCTATTAAGTGTGACTGTAGAAAACCGCAGCCCGGAATGCTTAAAGCCGCTGCAGAAGACCTCGATATAGATCTTGAGAAATCATATGTTGTGGGTGATAAGATCTGTGATGTAGAACTTGGTCGGAATGCGGGTGCCGTCTCCATAATGGTGAAGACCGGTTATGGTGCAGCGGAAGCTGCAAAATGTGATCCGCCTCCGGATTATACGGCAGACAATCTGCTTGATGCGGCACAATGGATCATAAAAAATAATCAAATTCAGCTTTAAGCTGATCTCATGATGGAGGGTTTTATACGATGGAAGAAGGCAGTCTGACTAAAATAATTATGGGCCTTTTATTCGGCTTTGGGGTAATGGCCCTTGCGCGTTTGATGCTTCCCAAGTCCCCTAAAAATGACGCGCAGAAAAAAGAAATTTCAGAAAAAGATAAAAAATAATTTGTAAAAGTCTGAACTTGATATGACGGCTTGGGGGACAAGGATGGAATTTAATCTGACACCGAGGTAAAACAGGGCAGTTGTGTTGACCGGAGTGTGTTACGAAAGTTCTCCCCGAGTCTGGAGAGAGTAATACTAATCATGAAATCAATTTTAACTACCGGGAAGCCCCTGCTTAGCAGGAAAGCTTCACTTTGGTAACAATCAAAGGCACGCAATGTTGACTCTGGGTTCTGTTACTATTACTCGTGATTACGTAAACTTAATATGATTTGCAAAGAAAAAGACAAAGCCCGCTTTGTTTCTAATTTTAAAGTACAATATTTACCTGTTAAGAACATGCTTTTTCACAGGCAGGCGCCTCGAATATTTTCCCTTCTCAAGCCAATTTACTCCGTTGGAAATGCAGCCTGACACATGGGATCGGCTAAATCACCAAAGGTGTCTAGGCATTCGCCCTTAATTCCTTCCAGAATTATACGGATTTTTTCATCAGGTTTGAATTTACGGTGGGTATTTCTTTTGATTTCTCTGACTATTGCTTCAGGAGCTTTTTTAGTTTTAGGTTTCATATTTTTTCCTCTTTTTAAGGATTATTATAACCTAAAACCCTCTCCTGGCTATTCTCTAAATCTGTCCACTTTCCTTTGAACCGCTACACTTGACATATTATCAGTATTTGGTAGAGTATTGTATAAAATATGCACATACTTATCTAGAGGATTTTTTATGCAGGAATTAGACATAAAACAAGATCAGGTGAAATTATTTGATGGGATAGTCGGGCAAAGCAGAATTATGGAGGATGTCTACTGGAAAATAAAGCTGGCCGCAGACAATGATGTCACGGTTCTGATTACCGGTGAGAGTGGAACCGGCAAAGAACTTGTAGCCCGATCAATTCACACACGCAGTCAAAGATCTTCTGGGTCCTTTATTGCTGTAAATTCCGGGGCAATGGTAAAGGACTTGGCACCAAGTGAGCTATTCGGGCATGAAAAAGGAGCTTTCACCGGTGCTACAGAAATTCAGGATGGTGTTTTTGAAAATGCAAAAGACGGGACACTGTTTCTGGATGAAGTGAGCAGCATGGATTATAAAGCCCAGACAAGTATTTTAAGAATCCTTGAAAACAGAGAGTTTCGACGGGTAGGCGGGAAAAAAATTCGTAAAACGAATGCCAGGATTATTGCGGCAACCAATAAAAATCTTCGTAAAGCCATTGAGGAAGGTAAGTTCAGGAAAGACCTTTTCTATCGATTTGAGGTGTTTACAATTAATGTGCCGCCGTTGCGTAAACGATGGAAAGATATCCCTTGTCTAGTTAAAGAGTTTGTTAATATCTTTAATGCTGAACTGAGTAAGAACATAAAAAAGGTTTCTAAAGGAGCCATTGATATGTTAATGAAATATGAGTGGCCGGGTAATGTTCGCGAACTGAAGAATGTGATCCAGAGAGCTATGCTTTTAGCAAAAGGAAATGTTTTGCAGACAGAGCACTTACCGGAACGCCTCCACACAGCAGACCCTAAAAAAAAATACCTTGATGTTGAGATTGGAATGCCGCTTTATGAAGTTGAAAAAAAGTATATTGAAAGAACCTTGTGGTGGCATGGAGGCAACAAAGCAAAAACAGCGGAAACCTTAAAGATCAGCAGGCGCGCTTTGTATAATAAAATAGAAGAATATAATCTCTAAAAAAGTAAATCAGTTATATTATGTAAATTAATTACACATAAGAATATATCTAATATGTATAATAATATTACATTAATTTTTTTTTCCTGTTTTTTCTAAAACTCACCTTCCTTGTTGTAAGTTTATAACCATTCAATTTTGCTTGTTATTCTTTCCTTCCCAGACTGCTTCTTATAGTTGGCATTAACCTTGCCTTATAATTAATCATAACAAAAATTGTTAAGACCTGTTTTTTGGTTAAGTGAGAATTTATAAGTTTCTCTGTGATTTAAATTATGAAAAAAATAATGTTTCTTGAAAGACATAAAAGCATACAGCTTCTCGGTATGGCAGAACTGGAGAAAGAAGGTTTAAAAGTTCTTCTTCCCCAAAGTATTGAGGCAGCACTTGAGCTGCTGAAGAAGAATGTTCCTGATGTATTAATAACAGATTTTTTAAATTTTCAAACTGCCGATTTAAAAAAAATGCTGCGCATAAGTTCTATACAGGAAATCCCCGTGATTATTCATACAAACTATCCGCATTCTTTTATTAATGAAACCTTGTATGAACAATATGACTGTATTAAAAAATCTCATGACTTTACAGAGCTGAAAAATAAAATTAGAGAAACCGTTCAATACCAACCTGTGATTTGCCATAGGTTTTAAAAGGGTTTTTTATTTATGAAAAAAAATATATCGGAAAAAAATCAAAAAGGAACGATTCTGATTGTAAACAATAGTAAGAGTTTTAATGCCTCGCTAAAAAAACAGCTCTTACCCTTTGGGTATAAAGTTATTTTTTCAGAGAATTCTCTTAATGCTTTAGATATCTTAAGAAATTTAATGATAGATTTGATAATTACTCCGCTGCATATGAATAAAATGGATGGTTTAGAGTTTATCCTGAACCTGAAAGATCTTAACATACAGTGCCCGGTACTTGTAATAACTGAAGAGCAAGATGAAAATTATAAGGACAGCGGCATAGGCACTTGGGGTTTTTGTATGGACCCGAGCTCTAAAAAAATGGTTGTTGAAATAACAAGTATGCTTACTTCAGGAGCATGTTCTTGAAATATTTATAAGTATCGTAATAAACATTTATCTCATCTTATTTATGAAGGGGAAGCCTATGTTTAACGTGACAGATAGAGCAAAAGAGTTAATTTCTGTATCATTATTTGCAAAAGAGATTGATCCTGACACGGTGCTACGGATAAAACACTCAGAAGCTGAACCAGAAAAAATGAAGTTTACACTCGATCAGGAGCGTGAATCAGATAGGGTTATAAAAAATAAGGAGGGGTTGAAAGTGCTGGTTATCAATTCTGACCTGGCAAATATTTTATCAGCAGTTGTCCTTGATGTTCAGAACACCTCAAAAGGTGATCAGTTTGTTCTAACGGATGATAAAATCGATGTATAGGAGACAGCGCTAGATGTTTTTTGATCGCTTTTTTGGCCTGGTATCAAATGATATGGCAATTGACCTCGGGACGGCCTCAACACTTGTTTATGTAAAGGGACAGGGCTGTATTGCCAACGAGCCTTCGGTTGTGGCGATTAGGGAGTCAGCTTCAGGCAGGCAGATAATGGCAGTGGGGTCAGAGGCAAAAAAAATGATCGGCAGGACACCTGCCCACATCGCTGCAATTCGTCCTATGAAAGACGGCGTTATAGCAGAGTTCACAATCACTGAGGCCATGTTGAAATATTTTATTGAAATTGCTCATAAAAGAAAGAAATTTGTTCGGCCTCGTATTATTATTTCAGTTCCTTCCGGAATAACCCCTGTTGAGAAGAGGGCTGTAAAAGAGTCGGCCTTTTCTGCAGGTGCACGTGAAGTATACCTCCTTGAGGAACCCATGGCCGCAGCTATTGGTGCGGGTCTTCCCGTGAGCGAGCCTGTAGGCAGCATGATTGTTGACATCGGTGGCGGAACAACAGAGGTCGCAGTTATTGCCCTTTCCGGGATCGTTTTTAGTTGCTCAATAAAGTCAGCTGGAAATAAATTGGATGAAGTCATCGCTCAATATATAAAACGTAAATATAATATCCTGATCGGTGAACGTTCAGCAGAAATGATAAAGATAAACATTGCCACGGCATATCCTGAAAAAGAAATAAGGACTGTTGACGTAAAAGGAAGGGATATTGTTGCTGGAATACCCCGGACAATCGAAGTTAGTTCTCAAGAAATAATGGAGGCGATAAGTGGTCAGCTTAACGCAATTGTTGTAGCAATCAAAAATACTCTGGAGAAAATCCCTCCTGAATTATCTTCTGACATCGTTGACAGTGGAATAGTTCTTGCCGGCGGGGGAGCTCTTTTAAGAAATTTGGACGTTTTGCTGCATAAAGAAACCGGGCTTGTAATAACCATTGCAGAAAGTCCTCAAACTGCAGTTGCCATGGGTGCCGGTATGGCGCTTGACGAGATTGATATTTTTAAGGACGTTGCTTTTGTTTAAATTGAAAATTAAGATAGAAAAGAGGTTTTAGGTATTTATAAACATAATATGATTTCCGTGCTGGTAATTACTGGTCTCATTATTTGTCCTGTTATTTGTTCTTCTGCTTTTGATGACAGTGTCATTGTAGAAAAAAATCTTTTTAGTCCTGATAGAGAAAAATGGGTAATGCCGCCGAAGGGGAGCAAGACAAAAAAAAAGAGCAAACGCAGTAACAAAAATGTTAACGACATACAGCTTTCCGGCACAATTGTTTCTGCACAGATAAAGTCTGCTATTCTTACCTTAATTTCTAAAAGGAGCAGAAGAGGAAAAAGAAGCAGAAAAAGAAGCAGCAGAAGAAATCATGGAGAGACAGGTCTTTATATGGAAGGGGATTATATGAGCGGATATTTCGTTAAAGAGATACAGGAGAGTAGCGTTATCCTTCATGATGATACCGAGAATAAGGATTATCAAATATTTTTACATGCAAGCAATAAAGACAGAACAGCGGTTAAGACAGAGATAAAGGAAGTGTCTAAACGAATAAGTGCTGACAATCATTTTCAAAAGAAAAAGAACAGGGGAAAAAAGAGGCGGAGAATAGTCACCACGCCGGCTGAAACTGGCTTAATGTTAAGAAAGAGACTTGATCAAAGCCTTAAAATTCTTGATCGAAAACATAGCCGGCTTGTTATGAAGCAGGCAAACATTGATCTTAAAAAACTGAAGAAAGTATTTCCGCACATGTCTAGAAAGGATAAAAGAGATTTCAGGAAAAACAAAAAGAGACTTTTGGAGCTTAAAAAGAAATACAGTAATAAATAATGCTTTCAATGTCTTTTAAAGAGATAAAAGCAGGTGTTAGAGATTGGTATTTTTGTGAAAAAACATCAATGCTGTTTCAGGTAGTTAAGTAAAAACTTTGATAAAGAAGGCTTAGTGGTTTTTCTGTGATGGTATGTATAATTTAAAGGGATTGTTTATGAAGAATATAATGGAAACAAAATGTTGTAATGACGATGGTCAAATCCTCAATAAACAAAATATAGATTTTGAAAAAGTAATTGATTTCAGTATAAATATTAATCCAATGGGTTGTTCACCACGAATCAACTCTGTTTTGTCTTTTCTAAAAAAAGAGATCTGTACTTATCATGATGATAATTTTATTAATGCTTTGTCAAACTATCATGATCTTCCCCAAAATAATTTTCTTGCTGGTAATGGGGCTAAGGAGTTTCTTTATCATTTCCCAAAAGTTTTCCGGCCTAAAATGGTTTTGGTAATAGAGCCTGTTTTTAGAAATTACGAATGCGGATATCAAAAACCAAAAGGCAGGATCTTTTACAAAAACATAGCTGCAAATAAAACTTTTGCTATCAGAAGAGATGATTTGTTTAAAGAACTGGATCGAGGATACCGTGCTCTATATATTACCAATCCGTTGTGTCCTGCCGGCAAGATAATGCCTCGGTACATTATGGATGAAATAATTAAATATTCACAAAAAAAAGGTATAAAAGTTTTTCTTGATGAGACATCTATTGATTATCATGAGGACCATTCCATGAAAGACTGCGTAAATGAGAATGAAAATTTGATCATACTCAGATCAATGTCTAATTTCTTTGCTCTTCCCGGACTGCAAGTCGGATATATTATATCTCATCCGAATAACATAGAAAAAATCAAAGCCTATAAGATTCCAGGAACGATAAGCTCAATATCGCAGTTGATTGCAGAGGAATCTTTAAAAGATACGGCATACATACAAAAAAGTATCCGGTATCTTAATGCGGCACGAGACTCTTTTGTTATGAAGTTAAACAAATTCCCTTTTTTCACACTTTATCACGGAAATTCAAACTTTATTCTGGTTAAGATAAATGATTCGGATCGGACAAGCGTAAATAAAGTTCATGAAAAACTGTTAAAGGCGGGAATTATTATACAGCCATGTGAAAACATCCGCGGACTTGGAGATGGATATTTCCGCATAGCAGTGAAGAAAAAAAATGAAAATAACCGGCTGGTTTCTGAACTGAGAAAATTAAAGATTTCCTGATGTGAATGGGTGAAAAAGAATATTTATTGATTAAGCAGGCACAGTTTTATGTTTTGATGTGCCTCCCTTTGACGAAAACAGGATATTCGTTAGACAGGGGGAAGGATTTACGCTTGATTAAAATATTAAGCCAACTTTTAAAGGAGTCCAGAGATATGAAAATCGGAGGTAAAGCGTGCGATCATCTTGATTCATATATTTTGTTTTTAATCAGCAAATCAAAATTGATTGACGCAAAAACAATCCTTTTCAAGGTGAAGTATGAATATGGAGAAACTCTCCAGTATAATGAGTTAATGGTACGGCTTAAAATATTAAAGTCTATCCACGAGATAGAGCCGGTTGTTATGGATGAGAAGAAAATAACTCCTTCAGCACTCTGGAAATTATGCAAGTAAAAATGAGAAACCCCGGAGATATGTAAACTCAATGCACACATTTAGCAATTAATAATGAGCATATTAAATAATTGTCGTCTATTCAATATTTAAATTTATATGAATAAATATTTTTTTTTCTTATTTATAACAATTTAGATGCCTTTAACTCCTGTCAATTTTAACAATAATTGTAAACAATATATACACTTATTTTAAATCCTGAAAGGATAAACCGTGAATTGAGTTGATGATTGTTTTGCCGTGTCTATTTAACCTTTTGATTTTTAATGTTTTTTTTATCACACTTAAAATTTTAAAGTAAAAAAAATGGCACAGTTATTGTAAATATAAAAAGATATGGCAAACAAAAAATAAATTTTATCAATCAACCGGAAAAACAGAATGGCTGTCAACCCAAAGATAAAACTACTCCTTAAAAATTTAGTTATTTTTTATTCAGTACATACTGCGAATCAAAATTTACAGCAAAAAACCAGTTTTAAATCCCGTATCAGTCCTTCCTCTTTTTACAGTTAGCAATTTCCCCGATGGCCACTTGAAAATCCCCCACCTGTGGCCGGGTCAAAATCCCC
>CAYLYF010000048.1:0-6643 GCA_964387595.1 uncultured Thermodesulfobacteriota bacterium
GGGGGCGCAGAATTTTGTATCAGGATCCCGGTTCAGGAAGGTGATGAAATTTAAAGGATACTCTCCGCAGCAAGTTACGGGGTATCCCGGTTGTTAAGTTTGGCCGGAATGTTTTGTGAAACCCCGTTTTGATTTAGGATGAGAAAACCAACAGAAAATCGATCTTAACGACCGGGATGCCTCCGCAAGATATTCGGAAGAGCACCATTATTTTATTTACATGCCACTCTGGTGGTTGCGTGGCATTTTTTCGATCAAGTTATAAAATTGGAAGATAGAACCATGGTAGGTTATTCAATTTACATTATTGATGATGAGCAGAGTATCCGAGATGCACTTACTTTTGGTCTTAAAGAACATTATCATATCAAGACGTTTGCAAATGCAGAAGACGGGTTAAGGGCAGTCCTGGAAAAAGCTCCGGACCTTATCCTGCAGGACATTGGTCTTCCGGGAATGGATGGTGTTACGGCACTTAAAGAAATAAAAAAACATGATCCGGATATCCTTGTTATTATGATAACCGCATTTGAGGATATCGATACCGTTCTTTCCGCCATGAAAGCGGGGGCTTATGATTATATTGTAAAACCGCTTCATCTGGATTCTGTAAAATTAAGTATCAAGAATGCGCTTAAAACCATATCCATGAGAAAAAAGATCCAGGCGCTTCAGGAGGAAAGCCTGAGAGAAAGTGTCCCCTGCTTTGTTTCAGAAAGTAATTCTATCCAGGATGTGATGCAGTTTGTTGACAAGGTTGCAAAGGGCTTTGATACGCCTGTGCTTATCCTGGGTGAGACCGGAACCGGTAAGGAGCTTATTGCCAGTGCGGTACATTACAAGAGTCCTAACTTTAAAGGCCCGTTTATCTCAATAAACTGCGCGGCCATTCCAAAAGACCTGATTGAAAGCGAGCTTTTCGGGTACGAAAAAGGAGCGTTCAGCGGTGCTGCTGCAACAGGAAAGAAAGGTCTTATTGAAGAGGCTGAAGGCGGAACGCTTTTTCTTGATGAGGTCGGAGATTTAAGCAGTTCTGCCCAGGCAAAGCTTTTGCGGTTTCTTGAAGAAGGGGAGTACTACAGAGTCGGGGGGGCCCGGAAGTATTTAATAAAAACCAGGATCGTTTCTGCGACAAATAGAAACCTGGAGGAAATGATTGAACAAAACCTTTTCAGGCAGGACCTTTACTTTAGGATAGCCGTTGTAAAGGTGGAAGTGCCGTCTCTTAATGAACGGCCGGAGGACATTATCCCGATTGCACAGCATTTTTTGTCTGAGTTCGGAAACAAGCACGCGAAAGTTTTTACCGGTATTTCAGAAGAAGTCGAACACTTCTTTAAAGATTATCAGTGGAAGGGAAATGTGCGCGAACTCAGAAATTTAGTTGAAAGGGGGGTTCTGATCGGTGCGGGTCCTGAACTAAAACTGGAGGATCTGGGTGTGGAGCCCCTTAAGCCGGGTTCGTCTAATCAAGAAAAAATATCCGAAGGACCTTTTCCTTCTTTGCCGGATGAGGGGATCATGCTTGACGAACTTGAAGAACATTATATCCGGGAGGCCTATAAAAAGACAGGCGGCAATGAAAAAAAAGCGGCAAAAATTCTGGGCCTGAGTTATTATGCGTTCCGGTATAAGCGGAAGAAGATGAATTAATCTTCTTTTTTGGCGCCCAACCGGTTTTCAGTTCCTTTGAGGAGTTTTTTGATGTTGGCGCCGTGTTTTAAAAAGATAAGAAGGCTCATGATGATGCTCAGCAGAACCGTAGGCTGCGGGCATGAAAAAGCAGCCAGTAAAAACGGCATGGCAGTGGACACGATTAATGAGGCAAGAGAGACGTAACGCCACAGGAAAACGATCAGCACAAAAACAACAACTTCAATAAGCATGACTGCAGGCGCCAGGTACAAAAATATTCCAAATGCGGTCGCAACCCCCTTCCCGCCTTTGAATTTCAAATATACAGGAAAAAGATGTCCAAGAAATGCAGCTATTCCGAAAAGAGCGGCTAATGCGGGGGAATGAAAAATAATCGTGCCGGCACACACCGGCAGGAATCCTTTCAGCATATCTCCCAGAAAGGTCAGCGCGCCGAGTTTTTTGCCCAGTATCCGGATGGCGTTTGTGGCGCCGATATTTCCGCTTCCTGATCCCCGAATGTCTTCCCGTGAGAACAGTTTTGCCAGAACGATTGATGAGGGTATTGCCCCGATCAGATAGGACGCTATGGTGAAGAGTAGTGTTTCCATATTATAAGTGTCTAAAGTACTTGAATTGAGCTAAAGTACTTAAAGTGTCTGAATTCGGCTAAAGTTTTCAAATATTTTTAACTTTAAGTACTTCAAGTATTTTAAATATTTTAAGTACTTCCAAGGCTTTTTAAAACAGTCAGGGCTCTTAAAAATAAGCGCGTGATACCCCACGCGCTTATTTCTTTGCTTTGTCTAATATCTGTAGTGGTTGGGTTTGTACGGACCTTCAACCGGTATGCCAAGGTATTTTGCCTGCTCAGGCGTAAGTGTTGTTAATTTGACCCCGAGCCTGCCAAGGTGGAGACGCGCAACCTCTTCGTCCAGTTTCTTTGAAAGGGTGTACACTTTGTTCTCATGTGTTTTTTCAGCAAGTTCTATCTGTGCCAGGGCCTGGTTGGTAAAACTGTTGCTCATGACAAAGCTGGGGTGTCCTGTTGCGCAGCCCAGGTTTACAAGTCTTCCTTCGGCAAGCACGATTATGGAGCGGCCCGACTTTAAAGTCCACTTGTCTACCTGCGGTTTTATCGGTTCTTTTGTGCATCCGGACTTTTCAAGGTATGACATGGCGATTTCACTGTCAAAATGGCCGATGTTACAGACGATCGCCTCGTTTTTCATCTGTTCCATATGCTCTCCGGTGATCACATGGAAGTTGCCGGTGGTGGTAATAAATATATCCGCTGTTTCAACCGCAGCTTCCAGGGTTTTGACTTCATAACCGCTCATGGAGGCCTGCAAAGCGCAAATCGGGTCGATCTCTGTGATGATCACCCGTGCGCCATAGCTTCGCATGGATTCCGCACAGCCCTTGCCCACATCCCCGTATCCAAGAACAACACAGACTTTTCCGGCGATCATGATGTCTGTTGCACGTTTGATCCCGTCAGCGAGAGATTCCCGGCAGCCGTACAGGTTGTCAAACTTTGATTTGGTGACTGAATCGTTAACATTGATTGCCGGAAACAGAAGCTCTCCTGTTTCAACCATCTGATACAGGCGGTGTACGCCGGTGGTGGTCTCTTCTGATACACCCTTTATCTTTGCCCCTATTTTTGTCCATTTGTCAGGGCTGTTTTTCACGCTTTCTTTCAGACGTTCCATGATGACTTCCATCTCATGGTGGTCAAATTGCTGATCCGTAAGAGTGGGATCTTTTTCTACCTTTGCGCCCTGATGGACAATAAGGGTTGCGTCTCCACCGTCATCAACGATAAGGTCGGGTCCCGATCCGTCAGGCCAGGTCAGGGCCTGCTCTGTGCACCACCAGTATTCTTCAAGGGTCTCTCCCTTCCAGGCAAAAACTTTTGCAATCTCTTTTTTTGCGACCGCAGCGGCCGCATGGTCCTGAGTTGAAAAAATATTACAGGATGCCCAGCGGATATCTGCGCCCAGCTCATATAATGTGTCAATCAGCATTGCGGTCTGAATGGTCATATGCAGGCTGCCTGTGACTTTAAGACCTTTCAGGGGTTTTGAAGGCCCGTATTTTTCTCGTACAGCCATCAGCCCTGGCATTTCGTTTTCAGAAAGCTGCATTTCTTTTAAGCCCCATTCAGCAAGGGAGATATCTTTTACTTTATAAGGCATGCTAAGGTCAAGCGGCATTACATTTTTTTCTGACATTTTTCATCTCCTGGAAAGTGTTTGTTTGAAATTCTTGGCGGGTCTGTTGTTTAATAAATGTTTCTAAAGATCACAGGCCAGCTTTATTTTTTTGATTTAATTCCTTTTACCCGGTTCTCCAAATAATAGTATCCATTAATTGAAAATTGTCAAACGTTTTCAGTTAGAACTTGCTTTTGTTTAGGCATAATGTTAATTAAATTAGTTGATGTAAAGTGTTTACAAACAACAACTTTTTCAATTACTTAGGTAAAAAAGCATTGCTTCCCGGCGCTTTTAAACCGGCTTGTTTTACGGATGTGGTGATGAAGGAAATATATAAATATAAAGAAGATCTTGAGAAGCTTATTAATGCTGGACAGGAGATTAAGATCCTGACCCTTATCTCAAGATTTCATCCTGATGACATTGCAGAACTTCTGGAAAATCTTGAAGAAGAGGAAAAGTCAAAGCTTTTCCGTCTTCTTGATGTTGAGACCGCTTCAGATGTTATTATGGAGCTCAATGATATTTCCCGCGAACTTATTATTGAAGATATGTCTTCTGAAGAGCTTTCAGAGATCGTTGATGACATGCCTTCAGATGATGCAGCCGACTTTATCGGTGATCTTCCCGAAGAACAAAAGCAGGAAATCCTCAGCCATCTTGATCAGGAAAAATCAGAAGATGTTCAGATGCTCCTTGAATATCCGGAAGACTCTGCCGGCGGTATCATGCAGACAGAGCTTATCTCGGTTAAACAGCATTTAACCGTAAGTGCTGCAATCGATCTTATCCGTTCTCTTTCAGATGAAGTAGAAGATTTTCATAATGTTTTTGCAACAGATGAAAATGAGAAACTTGTGGGTGTCCTGCCGCTTAGAAAACTGATCCTTGCCAAACCGGAAACGTCCATATCAAGTATCATGGACAAGTCGCTCATTTATGTTAATGCTGATATGGATCAGGAGGAGGTCGCCAATACGGTCAAAAGATATGACCTTATCTCTCTTCCTGTTGTTGACAGTGATATGCATCTGCTTGGGCGTATCATGGTTGATGATGTTATTGATGTTATTCAGGAAGAGGATTCCGAAGATATCTTTAGAATGGTGGGTATTTCTGAAGAAGAAGATGTGGTATACAGCGGTGCAATCTACAAGGTGTGCATGACAAGACTGCCGTGGCTTGTTTTTATTCTTTTTGGAACCCTTTTAAGCGGTTATTTCCTGTGGGTTTATGAATCAACATTAAAAGAGCTTCTGGCTCTGGTGACTTTCGTGCCGGTAATCTGTGCCATGAGCGGTAATGTGGGGGTTCAGTCAACATCGATCGTTATTCGGGGACTGGCGACCGGAAGAATAGATTTTTTAAATCTTAAAAAAATGGTTTTAAAAGAACTTGTTGTGGGAATCGTTATTGGGCTGATCTGTGCTTTTATCGGGGCGTGTATCGGTGTCCTGTGGCACGGCAATATGATTATGGGGGTTTCAATATTTCTTGCGATGTTTATCACCATAACCTTTGCCGCTTTTACCGGTGTCCTGATCCCGGTATTTTTTAAAAAGATGAAAATTGACCCTGCCGTTGCCTCGGGAGCCCTTGTGACCACCTCAAATGATCTTATTGCGATAAATATATATTTTCTGCTGGCATCATGGCTGATGAAAACACTTGGCTGAGCTGGAAAGTTGATTTTTTTATACGTAAGGATTAATATCAGGCGTATATAAATATACAGAGGTGATTTTTTAAGATGCTCCACTTATCAACAGAAGCGATCATACTGCAGACAACAGATTTTGCTGAGTGGGACAGGATTGTTTCTGTGTATACTAAGGATTTTGGAAAGATAAGGGGTATTGCAAAAGGTGCCAAAAGAAGCCGTAAAAGATTTGGAAGTGCGCTTGAGCCTTTTACGCATAATGAGATTTTTTTTGTGGAAAAGGAGACTCAGGGGCTTGTACGGTTTGAAAGATGTCATATTCTTAACATGTTTTCAGAAATTGCCCATGACCTGAAAAAGGTTATTTACGGAAGTTATTTTCTTGAACTGGTTAATACGATGACGCCTGAAAAAGAAAAGAATCCGGAGATTTTTTCTCTGCTTCTTTTTTTTATAAACCTGCTAAAGGAAGAGGGTTTTCGGGAAGATCTGCTGCGGATATTTGAGCTCCGTCTTTTTTCTCTTCTCGGTTATCAGCCCCAGTTTTTAAGCTGTACGAACTGCGGACATGAATTCAGGGTTGAGGAAAAGTACAGGTTTTCAGTTAAGCGCGGCGGAATTGTCTGTTCAAAATGTCTGGTTAAACATCCTGGTCTTTTGCCGCTGTCAAACGGTACCATAAGGATCTTTCAGCAGGTACAGAACCTGACCCTTTTGAAGATAAACAGGATATTTTTTTCTCCTTCGGCAAATGCTGAGGGGAAGATGATTTTCGGTAAATTTCTGGAATATCATGTGGGGCGGCGTCCTAAATCTCTGGACCTGCTTGATCAGCTGGGTTAGCTAAAATTTTTTCCTGTTCGAAAATATTTTAGCGCTTCGGACAGATAAATTTGTTATAATCATCAATTGTTTAACCTGCTTGATTTGAAGCAGCGGAGGCATCACGCTTTACCTGTTCGAAGCGCTAAAGCGGTGGGTGATTCAAAGAACAAAGAAAAGGCGCTTTTTTGGTGCTATTTTAAGATTTGTCCTTTCCCGGGTGCTGTATCGGGGGGGCAGGTTAGGATAATTTATTTTTGAATTGGAGGATGATGTTTTGACTTTTCAGGAACTTGTGCTGGGC
>CAYLYF010000048.1:6743-28094 GCA_964387595.1 uncultured Thermodesulfobacteriota bacterium
ATTTATTTTTGAATTGGAGGATGATGTTTTGACTTTTCAGGAACTTGTGCTGGGCTTGCAGAACTTCTGGGCAAAAAAAAATTGTATTATTCAGCAGCCCTATGATATTGAGGTGGGCGCTGGAACGTTTAATCCCGCTACTTTTTTGAGGTGTCTGGGGCCTGAGCCGTGGAATGTTGCGTATGTTGAACCCTCAAGAAGACCCACAGATGGAAGATATGGAAAAAACCCCAACCGCCTGCAGCATTATTATCAGTTCCAGGTGATCATGAAACCCTCACCGATGGATATTCAGGAGCTTTATCTTGAAAGTTTAAAAACTCTGGGAATAGACCCGCTTGATCACGATATCCGTTTTGTGGAGGACGACTGGGAATCCCCGACTCTGGGTGCCTGGGGGCTTGGCTGGGAGGTATGGCTTGACGGAATGGAAATCACCCAGTTTACTTATTTTCAGCAGGCCGGGGGAATAGACCTTAAGCCGATATCTGTTGAGATAACTTACGGCATCGAGAGAATCGCCATGTATCTGCAACAGAAGGATAATGTTTATGACCTGGAATGGACAAAAGGTATAAGTTATGGTGATGTTCATCACCAGGGCGAGGTGGAGTTCTCAAAATATAATTTTGAAGTATCAGACCCGGAAATGCTTTTTAACCTGTTTAATATTTACGAAAAAGAATCGCTCTCCGTTATTGAAAAAGGGCTTGTGCTTCCGGCTTATGATTACTGCCTCAAGTGTTCGCATGCTTTCAACCTGCTTGATGCAAGGGGTGCGATAAGTGTGACTGAAAGGACCGGATATATCGCAAGGGTAAGAAATCTTGCCCGCAAAGTGGCTGAAGCATATTTGAACCAGCGTGAAGAGATGGGTTTTCCTCTGATCCGGAAATAGTGCTTAGAATTTAATAATCATATTTACAGATAAGGAATTTGTACATGGCTGAAGAACTTCTTCTTGAGATCGGAACCGAAGAAATACCTGCCGCGTTTATGCCGGGGATCCTTTCATCTTTCAAGGAACTGATGGAAAAAGAATTTTCTGCGGGCAGAATAGGCTTTACGGAAATAAAGACCTTTGGTACGCCCCGCAGGCTTATCCTGATGGCAACCGGGGTTGCAGAAAAACAGGAGGATCTTGCTTTTACAAAGATGGGTCCGGCAAAAAATATTGCCTATGATGCTGACGGTAATCCCACAAAGGCGGCTATCGGTTTTGCCCGGGGGCAGGGCATCGATGTTGCTGATCTTGTAATCGCTAAAACAGACAAAGGCGAATATATCTCTGTTGAAAAAAAAGAGACGGGTGTAGAAACTTCAGAACTGCTGCCGGAGATGCTTAAAAAGGTGATAAACGCAATACCCTGTCCTAAAGCCATGCGCTGGTCAGACCTTGACGTTCGGTTCGTAAGGCCGGTTCACTGGATCGTTTCGCTTTTTAGCGGTAAAAAAATATCTTTTTCGATCGGTAATATTGAATCCGGGGATGAAACCCGGGGGCACAGGTTTATGGCACCGGCAGCCATTAAGGTGACGGGGATCTCATCCTATCTTAAAGAGATCAAAAAGGCTTACGTGATCATTGATCCCGATGAAAGAAAAAAAATAATACAACAGAAGATAACTGAGCTGGCAATTGAGGCTGGGGGTGTTCCTGACGCTGATGAGGGTCTTTTAAATGAAGTTTCTCAGATCCTGGAATCCCCTTTTCCTGTTCTGTGCAGATTTGATGATGAATATTTAAAGCTTCCGAAAGAGGTTATTCTTACTCCGATGAAAAAACATCAGAAATATTTTCCGGTTCTTGACAAAGACGGAAACCCCCTTTCTGCTTTTATCGCGGTAAACAATACAGATACAAAAGACCCGAAGGTAGTAATCAACGGTCACGAACGTGTGCTGCGGGCACGTCTTGCCGATGCAGAGTTCTTTTATGTTGAGGACCAGAAAAAAACGCTTATAAAGATGGCGGAAGAACTGAAAAATGTTCTGTTCCAGGCAAAGTTGGGAACCTCCTATGAAAAAGTCATGCGTTTTCAGGCACTGGGTCTTTTTATCGCAGACCTGCTCGGATTAGACGGCCGGAAAGAAATGATCGAAAGGGCATCCTTTTTGTGCAAGGCTGATCTTGTCTCTGAGATGGTGGGAGAATTTGCCTCTCTGCAGGGCGTTATGGGACGGGAGTATGCCAGGCTTTCCGGAGAACCGGAAGAAGTCTCACAAGCCATATTTGAGCATTATCTGCCCCGATTTGCAGAAGATGAGCTGCCGTCATCAGATACCGGAGCGGTGGTCAGTCTTGCTGACAAGCTTGATACGATTGTGGGCTGTTTCAGTATCGGGCTTATTCCCACAGGAACGGCAGACCCTTATGCCCTGAGACGGCAGTGCCTCGGAATCATAAATATAGTCCTTGATAAAAAGTATGTTTTGTCTCTTAAGGAAAGTATTGAAAAGTCTATTTCACTTATCGGGGATAAGGCCGAAAGATCTGCCAAAGAGATAACAGAAGATGTTTTAGGTTTTTTCAGGGGCCGGCTTTCAAACCTGTTTACTTCAAGGGGCTTCTCCCACGATGTGGTGGAGTCTATCCTTTCTCTCGGGATGGATGATATTGCAGACATTGCCGGCAGGGTCGATGCTCTCCAGCAGATGAAAAAGGAAGCTGATTTTGAGCCGCTTGCAATCGCATTTAAAAGGGTGGTAAATATAATTACAGGTAAGGCATCTGAAAATATGGACCCTGATGTGATCCCGGATAAAGCTCTTTTTGAGCAGCAGGAAGAAAATAAACTGTTTGATAAGTATGTTGAGATCAAAGACCAGGTGAACGATCTTATGGCTCAGAAGTCTTATGTTCAGGCATTGAAAATAATAGCGTCGATCCGTGAAACAGTAGACAGTTTTTTTGACAATGTGCTTGTAATGGCAGAGGACAGGAAGGTTATGCAGAACAGGCTTGCGCTTTTACGCGGGGTGAATTCCCTTTTTACCGGTTTTGCAGATTTCACAAAGATATCTTCAGAATAAAAATATTTTCAGGAGGAAGAGAGCTATGGCAAAGTTTGTTTATTTTTTCGGAGGCGGAAAAACAGAGGCAAGGGCCGACATGAAGGAAATTGTCGGTGGTAAAGGCGCGAATCTTGCTGAGATGTGTAACCTGGGCATGCCGGTTCCCGCAGGCTTTACGATTTCCACAACATCATGTGAACATTTTTACAAAAACAAGAGGAAATGGCCTAAAGGTTTAAAGGAAGAAATTCAGAAAAATCTGAAAAAACTTGAAGCCGTGATGAAGGCAAAGCTGGGCGATCCGGACAAGACGCTTCTGGTCTCTGTTCGTTCAGGTGCGGCAGCATCCATGCCGGGCATGATGGATACTGTTTTAAATCTCGGCTTAAATGAAAAGGTTATTACTGGCCTGGTCAAGAAGACCGGGAATGCGAGATTTGCCTGGGATGCCTATCGCCGGTTTATCCAGATGTTCGGTGATGTGGTCATGAATGTTCCCCATCATGATTTTGAGGCAATACTGGAAAAGAAGAAAAAAGCAGTTAAGGCAAAGAGTGATACGGATCTTTCCACAAAAGATCTTCAGGATGTGGTGAAACAGTACAAAGCGATTTACAAAAAAGTAACCAAGGAAAACTTTCCAAACGATGCGTGGACTCAGCTTGAAAAATCAATAAACGCTGTTTTTATATCATGGAATAATGACCGTGCGATTACTTATCGCAGGCTATATGATCTTAAAGGGCTTATTGGTACTGCGGTGAATATACAGGCAATGGTTTTCGGTAACATGGGAGAAACTTCAGGAACAGGGGTTTGCTTCAGCCGTGATCCATCAACTGGTGATAACAAGTTTTACGGTGAATACCTGATGGATGCACAGGGTGAAGATGTTGTTGCGGGAATCAGAACGCCGCTTCCGATCTCAACCCTTGCGCGTCAGAATAATAAACAATATAAAGAGCTGGTGGGACTTAAAGACAAGCTTGAAAAACACTATGCGGATATGCAGGACATGGAGTTTACCATCCAGGAAGGAAAACTTTATATTCTTCAGACCCGATCCGGGAAAAGAACCGCTGCTGCAGCGGTTAAGATAGCGGTCGACATGGTCAAAGAAAAACTGATCACAAAAGAAGAAGCTCTGATGCGGGTAGAGCCTGAACAGCTTGACCAGCTTCTTCATCCCATGTTTGACGCAAAGGCTGAAAAGAGTGCAACCGTAATCGCAAAAGGTCTTCCGGCTTCACCGGGCGCAGCAACCGGTAAGATCGTTTTTAATGCCCATGATGCTGAAGCCTGGGCCGAAAAGGGTGAAAAAGTGATCCTTACAAGGATAGAGACCTCGCCCGAAGATATTTCAGGAATGAACGCGGCAGTGGGTATCTTGACTTCCCGTGGCGGAATGACATCTCATGCCGCAGTTGTTGCACGCGGAATGGGAACCTGCTGTGTTGCCGGCGTTGCTGAGATAAAGATCGACTATAAATTAAAAACCATTAAGGTGGGTAAGCTGACCCTGAAACAGGGGGATTATCTCTCTCTTAACGGATCAACCGGTGCAGTGTACCAGGGACAGATCAAGACGGTTGAAGCCAAACTGTCCGGTAACTTTCAGACCCTGATGAAATGGGCTGATGAAGCCAGGCGTCTGGGTGTGCGCACCAATGCGGACACACCAGGGGATTCGGCAACTGCGGTTAAGTTTGGTGCAGAAGGAATTGGGCTTTGCCGGACAGAACATATGTTTTTTGAAGGAGACAGGATCACCTCTGTCCGCAAGATGATTCTGGCTGATGATACCTCCGGTCGGGTGAAAGCCTTAAAAGAACTGCTTCCTCTCCAGAGAAAAGATTTCGAAGGTATTTTTAAGGCAATGGGAAGTCGTCCTGTAACCATAAGGCTTATTGATCCGCCATTACATGAGTTTGTACCGCATGATGATGCTTCCCAGAAAAAAATGGCAAAAGTGATGAAAATATCTCCTACAGCGGTAAAAGCCAAAGTAGAGGATCTTCACGAGTTTAACCCGATGCTGGGACACCGCGGATGCAGGCTCGGGATTACCTATCCGGAAATAATCAGGATGCAGGCCCAGGCCATTATTGAGGCGGCCATCAATGTGAAGAAAAAGAAGATAAATGTTCATCCGGAGATAATGATTCCGCTTGTGGGTGAGATGGGCGAGCTTGAATTTTGCAAACAGGTCATAGAAGAGACCATAAAGGAAGTTTTTGCAAAGAAGAAAACAAAAGTAAATTATATGATCGGAACCATGATCGAAGTTCCAAGGGCTGCCTTGATTGCTGATGAGATTGCAAAAGAGGCAGAGTTCTTTTCTTTCGGAACAAATGACCTTACCCAGATGACCTGCGGTTTCAGCCGGGATGATGCGGGCAAGTTTTTAAAGGAGTATGTGGAGAAGGGTATTTTTGAAAAAGATCCTTTCCAGGTGCTTGACCAGGAAGGTGTGGGACAACTGGTTGAGATGGGTATTCAAAAGGGGCGTTCAACCCGGAAGAATTTAAAAGTCGGTATCTGCGGGGAACACGGCGGTGAGCCAAGTTCCGTTGCTTTTTGTCACCGGGCCGGCATGAGCTATGTCAGCTGTTCTCCTTTCAGGGTGCCGATCGCAAGGCTTGCAGCTGCCCAGGCCGCTATAGTTGAGAAGCAGGCAAAACGTAAAACAAAAAAGAAATGAAATAACGTAAGAAGACTAATTGTTTAAGATGATTGTTAATCCAATATGATAGGAGGTTCTACCATGAGAAAAGTTTTACTGATCAGCATAGTACTTTTTTTTACAGTTTCAGGAGCTGCTTTTGCGGGCGTGCCGAGGGAAAATTGCGGCTGCGGATTGGGAACGCTTATGTTTGAAGGAAAAGACGGACTGGTCCAGCAGGTCTTGGCAGCAACCACAAACGGAAGTTTTGGAACACAGACTTTTGGAATCAGTTCCGGAACTATGGAATGCAACCAGCCCACAAAATTTGTTTCAAATGAACAGCTGAACAAATTTGTTGCTGAAAACATGGATAACCTGGCCAAAGATGCTGCCATGGGTCATGGTGAATATGTGGATACTCTGGCAGAGCTTATGGATGTTCCAGGCTCAAAGCGGGCTGAATTTTCGCAGATGCTTCAGGATAATTTTTCAAACATTTTTACTGAAAGCTCAGTCAGTCATGCGGATGTTATTGAAAACATAGCACACCTCATGTAGTTGTCATAAAAGGATTCAAGGAGTTGAGGGGGCAAGGGTTCAAGTCGTAGCATGGCGCAGAGAGCATGGAGCATAGAGTAACATAATAATTGTTAGTAAGCTTTTAAACTCTATGCGCTTAGCACTATGCTCTTTGCAGTTTGATTCGGAACGAACATAGTGGGGTATCAATTTTATATGGCCCCCTATGGGGGTCTTCCTAACCATGCCTCAGGATTTGCGTCCAGAGTGGATATCTACTTCTGGGGAGAGCTTAATGAACAGAAAAGGAAGATACGGACGATTAAAAAAAACCGTATCTTCCTTTGTCTTTATGGCAATGTTTCTTTTCCCCGTTTTTTGTTCTGCTGAACGGCCTTCCCGGGTCGATCTGCTGGTTGAACAGGCCATAAGTGAAAGGCTTTATGAAGAGGATTACTGGCTCGTTCTTCTCCATTATAAAAAAGGACTGTCAGGATTTAAGAGTCTGATCGATGATCCTGATTTTTTTATTTCGAAAAATGGAAAACAGGACCCTGCTTCCGAGCTTGAAGCAACCCTCCGTTCATTTTTTCAGAAAGATAAAGAAAAATCAAAAGAGGTGCTTTGCCGGTTTACTGCACGATATTATTGGCTCAAAGAAAGACTCGGGTTCGACGGGTCTGAGTTTCCGTATGACGGCTGTGCGGAATTTGATGCGACCCTTAAAAGGATAAAACCCGAATCAGCAGTCCTTATCTTTCCTTCTGCTTATATTAACAGTCCCGCGTCGATGTTCGGCCACACCCTGATCCGGATAGATTCAGCTGAAAACAGCAGTCTTCTTTCATATGCAATAAATTATGCAGCAACCGGAGATGATATAAACGGCCTTCTTTTTGCGTTTAAGGGTATTTTCGGGTTTTACAGAGGCTATTTTTCAATACTTCCATATTATCAAAAGGTCAAAGAGTACGGCGACATTGATCATCGGGACATGTGGGAATACAGGCTTGACCTTACCAAAGACGAAGTGAACTTAATGATGCTTCATCTATGGGAGCTTCAGGGTATCTATTCAGACTACTTTTTCTTTGATGAGAACTGTTCCTATACGCTTTTGTTTCTGCTTGATGCGGCACGGCCGGAACTTAAACTGACGGACAGATTTGGTCTGTGGGTGATGCCAGTTGACACCATAAGAGTGATGACAGAAAACAGCCTGATCGAAGAGGTGGTTTACCGGCCTTCAAAATCTACAAAAATAAAACACCTTATTTCTGTTGCGGAAGAAAAACAGCAGGACCTTGCACTTAAAATATATGGTGGTGAGATCCGTCCGGATCATGTTTTAACCGAAGACTTAAAAAAAACAGAAAAAGCAGGAGTCCTTGATTTTGTGATGGAATATTCACAGTACAAATATTCGAGAAAAGAGATCACAAAGCAAAAATATTTTGATGTTTTTTTAAGTGCATCAAAAGCGAGAAGCAGTCTTAAAAAGATCGAACCGTACTTAAAAGATATTAAGGTTCCGGCCCGTCCTGAAAAGGGGCATAAGCCAAACAGGCTTGCCGTTGGTTTCGGAGTGTTAAGCAGCGGAGACAGACACAGTGACGATACTTTTTTTCAGGAGATAAGAATAAGGCCGACCTATCATGACCTTCTTTCTGATGACAGGGGGTATGTCAAAGGCTCTCAGCTGGAGTTTGTTAATCTGGTATTTCGTTACTTTCCTTTAAAAAAGAGTGCTCAGCTGGAAAAATTTGATATCATAAACATTGTTTCGATCTCGGAAAGAGATAAATTTTTTAAACCCGTTTCCTGGAAGGTGGATACGGGTTTTTTCCGGCAGAGTCTTCCTGGAGGAAAGAGAGCGCTTTTTTATAAGCTTGCTTTCGGAGGCGGCTATGCCTGGAAGAATGATTTTTTTGGAATCATTTATTTAATGGCGGACGTGGAACTTGATGTAAGCGGCAGGATTAAAAATTCTTTCTGCTTTGGTGCGGGGGCTACCGCAGGGATTTTAAAAGAGTTTTCAAATAGATTTAAAATTAATCTATTTATAAGGCCGATGTGTTTTCTGCTGGGAGATACCCATACCGGTCTTGAATGGAAGATATCTCAGCAGGTTTCAATAACGACAAATACAGCTTTTTCACTTGACCTTTCAGGAAAAGATGTTTTTAGTCATTATGAATCTGAAATCCTTTTATGTTTTCATTTTTACTTTTAATTCCTATTATTTTCCAGAATGCAGATAAATTGTTGAAATAACGACAAAATAAATTATTGTCGGTTCTATAGTTATTGGTTTTTAACCCGGCCTGTGTTAAAATTAAAATCCTGTTACATGGAAGTTCTTATCCCCAATATTTTTATGCAAATAATTAGTCAAGGGGACACCTTTTCTTAATATGTGTAAAAGCTTCTGTTTTAAAAATATTTTCATAATATGCGTGGCAACTGTTTTATTGCCTGTGCCGGTTTTTGCATATGTGGGGCCCGGTGCAGGATTTGCGGTGGCCGGATCATTCTTCGTGATGTTCATTGCGATTTTATCGGCCTTTTTTGTGCTTTTGACCTGGCCTGCCCGTTATTTTATAAGAACGATCCGTTACCGTAAAGTTTCTGCCCGAAGCCGGGTCAAAAAAGTTGTTGTTCTCGGACTGGACGGGCTTGACCATTCTCTGATCAATAAGTTTCTGGATGAGGGAAAACTTCCAAACTTTGCAAAGTTAAAAGATACCGGTTGTTTTAAACCGCTTGCTTCAACCGTACCGCCAATATCTCCTGTGGCCTGGTCAACATTTCAGACCGGTTCAAATCCGGGTAAACACAATATTTTTGATTTTTTGACCCGGGATAAAAAAACCTACGCGCCCATTTTAAGTTCGACCTCAATAAAGGGGCCGTCACGGTCTATCGGTCTGGGAAAATACAGGATTCCCCTGGGAAAGGCTGATATCCGTCTGCTCAGGAAGAGCATTCCTTTCTGGAAGATTTTGGGGGATAACGGGATTTTCAGCAGTATTATCCGTGTGCCCATAACGTTTCCGCCCGAAAAATTTTACGGGCTCCAGCTTTCTGCCATGTGTGCCCCCGACCTTCGGGGAACACAGGGGATGTTCTCATATTACAGTACCAGTCAAAAAGACGAAGAAGAGACCACCGGAGGAGAATACTTTAAGCTTGAAAAGAAGGACAGCGCTTTCAATTCAGTTCTGATAGGCCCTGGTGATCCAATGCTTGAAAAAGGCGATGTACTGGAATGTCCGTTCAGGATCGAACAGATTGCAGAGGAAACTGCTGTTTTAAAGATTGCAGGCGATACCTATACGCTGGAAAAGGGAGTGTACAGCGACTGGATAAATGTTGAATTTAAAGCGTCTTTGGGGGTTAAGATCTCCGGGGTCTGCATGTTCCTGGTGAAAAGTATTTCACCGGAATTTAAGCTTTATGTTACCCCCATAAATCTTGATCCGGCAAAACCGGCCATGCCTATCAGTTATCCAAGCGTCTATTCGACTTATCTTACAAAGAGGCAGGGCAGCTATGCGACCCTGGGTCTGGCAGAGGACAGCTGGGCATTAAATGAGAAGATATTAAGTGACGAAGATTTTTTTCAGCAGTGTATCCAGATGGACTGTGAAAGGGAAAAAATGTTTTTCGATTCCCTTGATAATATAAAACAGGGATTGTGTGTTTGTGTGTTTGACGGAACAGACCGGGTTCAGCATTCGTTCTGGCGTGAACTGGATAGCGATCATCCTTCGCATGAAGGTGATTTCAAGCAAAAGGAAAATCCGGCAATAGAACGGATCTATGAACGGGCGGATCTTCTTCTGGGCAGGACCCTTGAAAAATGTTCTGACGAAGATACGGTTCTAATGGTTATTTCTGACCACGGGTTTAACACCTTCCGGCGGGGGGTTGACCTGAACCGGTGGCTTGAGGAAAACGGATATTTAAAACTGAAAGACAATAAGAGATATGTGCCCAGCTTCGCAAATGTTGACTGGTCCTGCACAAAGGCTTTTGCCATTGGTTTAACAGGGATGTATCTTAATCTGAAGGGGCGCGAAGCCGAAGGAATCATTGATCCGGGAGAGGAAGCGGCAGCTTTACGTGAAGAGATCTCTGGAAAATTATGTGAACTTTCCGATCCCGGACAAAATAAGCCTGTGGTCAAACATGTTTACAATGCAACAAAAGTGTATGTAGGCCCCTATAAAGGTGAAGCGCCGGATCTGATTGTTGGATATCATATTGGGTATCGCGCATCATGGGACACGGCGGTGGGAAAGGTGACTGAACAGGTCTTTCACGATAACTGTAAGGCATGGAGCGGTGATCATTGTATTGACAGGTCACTTGTTCCGGGAGTACTTTTTTGTAACCGGAAAATAGATGATGAACATGCAAGGCTTATGGATATAGGGCCTACAGTGCTTGATATGTTCGGGGTTGCGGTTCCTTCCCATATGGATGGTAAACCGCTTACGGTGGCAGACAGGAGGTAAGGATTATGAAAAAAATAACCAGACGTGATTTTATAAAACAAACAAGTGTTGCAGCCGCTTCTTTAACCGCAAGGGTGAATGCAAAAAAAGTTTTTGCCGCAAACAAGGGCAAGGGGAAGAAGGTTATCATTATAGGTTTTGACGGCATGGACCCGCGTCTTTGCGGGAAGATGATGGATCAGGGCAGACTTCCAAACCTTGATAAGCTTAGAAAACAGAACGGTTTCCGGGTGCTGGGTACAAGCACGCCGCCTCAGAGTCCGGTTGCCTGGGCTAATTTTATTAACGGTGCCGGCCCGGGCTCACACGGGATCTTTGATTTTATTCACCGGGACCCTGAAAAACAGGCATACCCGTTTTTTGCAGCGGCAGAAACCGTTCCGGGTGAAGGGTATGTTGAGTTTGGAGACTACAATCTTCAGTTTGATTTCTGGCCGTTTAACCACAAGCCTGCAAGAACGGTTTTAAAACGCGCGGGGACCCCGTTCTGGGATTATCTTGATGAAGCGGGGATAAAGTCGACTTTTTATGATTTGCCCTCAAACTATCCTCCAAGCCCGTCAAAGAAGGGTAATCATAAATGCTTATCAGGCATGGGGACACCGGATGTTCTCGGCACATATGGTACCTATCAGCATTTTGCCGAAGATGGCAAAGATATGTCGGAAGGCGGCGGAAAGCGTTCAGGAATTACATTTACAAACGACATCTCGGGTCCGCTCAAACTGCTCGGGCCTAAAAATACCCTGCTTAAAAAACCCAAGTCATGTGAAATCGAGTTTGTGGTAAATCGTGATCGTGAAGCAAAAGCTGCTGTTATTGAAATACAGGGGCGGACCCTGGTTCTAAAAGAAAAAGAGTGGAGCAACTGGGTAACGCTTAACTATGAACTTTCTACGCCGGCTATTATGCCGGACAAGGAAGTCAAGGGTATCTGCAGGTTTTATGTGCAGGAGGTAACTCCTAACTTCAGACTTTATGCTACGCCGATTAACGCAGACCCTTCAAATCCTGAAATCCAGATAACAGAACCTCCTGAATTTAGTGAAATGATCTCTCAGAAACTGGGACGGTTTTATACAACCGGTTTTCAAGAGGATCATAAGGCGCTGACAAATGGTATTTTTACGGATGATGAATTTGTTGAACAGGCCGAATATGTGTTGTGGGAGCGGATCAATTTGTTTAACTATGCACTTGAAAATTATGATGACGGCCTGTTGTTCTTTTATTTTTCCAGTACGGATCTGCAGGCACATATGCTCTGGTGGGATTCCGACGCAAAGCATCCGCTGCGTTCTGAGGCAGAGGCAAAAAAATATTTTAATCATCTTAAGGGCCTGTATACCCGGATGGACAAAGTGGTCGGCAATCTTTTAAAACGATATGGAGATAATGCTCACGTCATGGTCATGAGTGATCACGGGTTTGCTAATTTTAAGCGGCAGTTTAATCTTAATACCTGGCTTCTTGAAAACAATTATCTCGGACCACCCCGTGCCAAGTCTGTTCTTAGTGATGTAGACTGGTCTGAAACAAGAGCTTTTGCTCTTGGAATAAACGGACTTTATCTGAATCTGAAAGGTAGAGAAAAGTATGGTATTGTACAGCCCGGAAAAGAACGGGAAGACCTGCTTGAGGAGCTTATTGCAAAGCTGGAGGCGGTTCGTGATAAGGATGGACGGCGGGTGATAATAAAGGTTCACCGTACGGACAGGGTTTACTCAGGTGCTGAGATGAAATATGCGCCTGATCTTATTATCGGGTATGCGCGTGATTTCAGAGCATCATGGAAAAACTGTCTGGGTGATATCGAGGCCGAAATGATGAGTGACAATGGTTCTGCCTGGGCTGCGGATCACTGCATGGATCCTTCAGAAGTACCCGGAGTTCTTTTCAGCAATAGGCCCATTGAGGTTCCTGATCCTTCGCTTATTGATCTGGCCCCATCGATCCTTACGGAGTTCGGGTTGAAAGTACCGGCCACAATGACGGGAAAAAATATTTTTAAGGTTTAAGCCGGATACTTTATCGGTTCGGTTATGCATAAAATTTTTATCCCGTGTTTTTTCGCAGGAGATGAGTCCGGGATACGGAATTTATGTTTGTTAAGATATATTATTTGTTAAGGGAGACAATAGATGCCAAAGATCAAGATTGATTCAAATCTTTATGATCGTGCGAAAAAAGTTTCAGAAGCAGCGGGTTACTCAAGCGTTGAAGAGTTTATGACCGCTATTATTGAAAAGGAGCTTTCACAGCTTGAATCATCATCCGGTGATGACTCTGTAAATGATCAGCTCCGCGGACTGGGATATATAGAATAAGATGGATTTTATTGTTTTACTTCTTGGAGGAATAAACCGTGCGATAAATGCTGTCGCAGGTTTTATTTTTGCGCCTGTTGCGGTGCTGCCGGGTTGGCTTTCCATAACAGTTATTTCCGCAGTTCTGGGTGTGCTTCTGTTGCTTATTTTTAAGTATACCTCAGCCCAGAAGGCAATCGGCAGGGTCAGGGATGAGGTCAATGCAAACCTGATCGCGGCGTGGCTGTTTAAGGACAGTCTGGCTGTGACCATCAAGTCCCAGATAAAGGTTTTTACTGCATCGTTTAAGCTTCTTTATTATGCGGTTATTCCCATGCTGGTGATGATCATTCCGGTTAGCCTTATTCTTGCACAGATGGGCTTGTGGTATCAGGCCCGGCCTGTAAAAGTTTCTGATGAGCCTGTAATGGTTAAACTCAGGCTGAATGAGAATGTTAAAATCATCCCGTCTGTAAAACTTAACCTTTCTGATGCGTTTAAAAAAACAACCGGTCCGGTTAAGATCCTAACAAAAAAAGAGATCTTTTGGGAGGTGAAGGCGTTAAAAAACGGTGTGCACGAACTGGTTTTTGATGTTGAGGGGAAAAAATATATAAAACAGTTTGTGGTAGGAGATGGATTTATGAAGGTAAGTCTGATGCGTCCGGGAAGGAATATTTCTGACCTGTTTCTGCATCCGCTGGAAAAACCATTCACTAAAGACAGTCCGGTTTCTTCAATAGAGATTGATTATCCTGAAAGAGATTCAAAAGTGTGCGGAACAGACTGGTGGATATTTTATTTCTTTATCTGTTCCATGGTCTTTGCCTTTGCCTTCAAACCGTTTTTTAATGTAAGGATATAAACTATATGGAAAAATCCTTTATAACGATCGTGGCCGGACTTCCCCGTTCAGGAACGTCGATGATGATGCAGGCGATCGAGGCCGGAGGAATACCCGCTTTAACGGACGGGATCAGAGAAAAGGATGTGGATAATCCCAAAGGCTATTATGAGTTTGAAGCTGTGAAAAAGACCAGGGCTGATTCATTCTGGGTAACTGAGGCAGACGGAAAAGTTGTTAAGATGGTCTATAGCCTTTTGTATGACTTGCCGGACGATTATGAGTACAGAGTTGTTTTTTTGCAGAGAGAGCTGAAAGAGGTTCTGGCATCGCAGAAGAAGATGCTTGAAAGGATGGGAAAAAAGGGCGCAAGTATCGGAGATGAAAAGCTTTCAGAACTCTTTAAGGCGCAGCTTGAAAAATTTCATAAATGGATCGTGGATAAGGATAATTTTTCAATTGTTTTAATCGATTATAAAAATATGATAAAATCCCCGGCTGAACAGGCTGAGAAAGTAGATGCGCTGCTTGGAAATGTTCTTGATAAAGAGGGTTTTGTTTCAGCGGTCGATCCGTCGCTTTACCGTAACCGTTCTTAAAACCAGTATGAGGGGTTAAAATATGAAGCTTTCCATCGTCATTCCTGTTTTTAATGAAAAAGACACATTTTTAAGTTTGCTTGACCGGGTGAGACAGACACCTTTTGATAAAGAGATCATCCTTGTTGAAGACTGCTCCACAGACGGTACCCGGGATATTTTGAAAAAACTGGCGGAAGAAGATACTTCATTAAAATGTGTTTTTCATGAAAAGAACATGGGAAAAGGCGCAGCCCTTGCAACCGGTTTTAAGAATGTTACGGGTGATATTGTCATTATTCAGGATGCGGACCTTGAGTATAATCCTGAAGAGTATCCGGAGATCCTTGCCCCTATTCTTGACGGCAGAGCGGATGTTGTCTATGGGTCCAGGTTTCTCGGCAGTCCTCAGCGGGCGCACCTTTTCTGGCATTATGTGGGGAACAAGACTTGTACGCTTTTTTCAAATATTTTTACCAACATTAATCTGACTGATATGGAGACGTGCTATAAGGCTTTTAAGTCAACACTTCTTCCCCGCTTTACCATCCGTTCAAAGCGTTTTGGGATCGAGCCTGAAATTACTGCCAAATTTGCACGTCTGAAATGCAAGATTTATGAAGTGCCGGTTTCATACAGCGGACGTGATTATTCGGAAGGTAAAAAAATCGGATGGAAGGACGGGCTGGCTGCATTTTATTGGATTCTATATTATAATTTGAACCGGAATATGCATTAAAAAAAGGGTTTGCTTTAATTCAAAATCTGTAGACTCCGGTTGTGTGTCCTATCCTTTTTTTCTGTCTCCTAACCGTGTTGAAAATTAAGATGACACAGCCTCTTTAGCCGTGGATAATTACTGCTATTATTTTTTTTATATAGCTGCTTTAAACCGGATCCTCTGGGTCTTTGCGGATTATGGTTGTTTGTTCTCTACCGGAAGGTGGATGATGAAGTTTGTTCCCTGATCCGGTTCTGATTCCACACTCATCCTGCCCCTGTGATTTTCAGTAATGATGAAATAGGATACGCTCAAACCAAGACCGGTGCCGCAATCGGTGGGTTTGGTTGTAAAAAAAGGTTCAAATACCCTCTTGCGCGTTTTTGCATCCATGCCGGTTCCATTGTCATTGATCTCAATGCGGATCAAGCCGGTATCCTGTTCGTGCATCAGACGCAGAATGAAGCATGGTTTTTTTGTTTTGTCTTTTTTCATTAACGCCTGCATTGCTTCGGCGCCGTTGCGAAGGATGTTTAGAAATAACTGCTGGATCTTGCCGGATTCACAGGGTATGAGAGGCAGATCATGTTCGTACTCGTGTATGATCCTGATCTGGCGAAAGTCATACTTTTTCTTCAGGTCATAGTCGCTGCTGGCCAGGTCTATGCTTCGGTCCAGTAGCTCTGCCGGATCATGTCATCTCATGTTTGACACTCATATAAAAATAATTTAATAAATGATGATACCGCTATTGCGAATATCTATGTGGAAGAAAAATATTTTGAACGTTTATTAAATCTTTTAGAGGTGAACAGTAAGCATCTTCATTTTACAGAGCAATATGCTCACCATTTTCTGAAGAAACATCCTGATGTGGTCCTGAAAATCTATACAGAAGGTATAAATATACTGGCCCAATCGGTTGGCAGAAAAAACTACAAGGAGGTTGCAAGTTATCTTAAGAGTATGCAGAAAATTAATGGTGGAAAAGAGGTTGTTTCCGGGATGGTTAAAGAATACAGGGAAAATTATAAAAATCGTCCGGCTATGCTGGAAATATTAAGAAGGGGTTTTAAATAATATGAGACTCCTTTTCGACTCGCACCGGCAATTTCAGCGGGATGTAATAAATGTCACTGTAGGTATATTTGAAGGTCAGCCCTTAAACTAGGGGGATTTCAGTTCTTCAATCAGTTTAAAAAAGGAATTGTTTCAGGAAGATGCAGGTTATAATCGATTTTGACAGTATTCAGGTTTTCGATGAAGGTTTGCTACTGTAATAATAATGATTTCATCTTTTAGAATTTGCTAAATTAATCCATAAGGAAAATGTCTTAGCCGGCATCGTCTTGTTCTTTTTGAACATTGTTGCCCTGCCAGCGGAAAATTTCCGATCCTATCCAGGGTTTTTAAAATTTCAGTAAGAAACTTATCTCCGATATGTTGCATTTCAAGATTATAATAAGAAACTGTATCCTCTAATTCTATTTGTGCAATTTCTAAAAATTTAATCTGTATTAATTCACCTATTTAGAGCCTGTACCGAAAGAGAAGATTGCTACACAGAGCAGTCAACGGTAAAAAGGAAAAGACGGGTGCCGAATGGGCCGAAGTCTGCTTTGTTCCCAGTGCAATGGGTCACAGCAAAAAAGGCCCTGAGTATCGGTATTTGGCAAAGCGGCAGGCAATGGCAGAACAGTTAGGGCTGCCGGGGCTGGAATCACAGCCGGTGCTTCCGTTTCAAACCATGGCGATGCAGGGGAAGAAGTACAAGCTGTTTGGGATTGTTACGAATATGGACTGGGCTGGAGAGGGGTTGATTCACTGGCATCACGAGCGCTGTGGTAAAAGTGAGGAGGCCCATTCGGGAATGAAGGCCATCCGGTTTTCTATTATCCAACTGCCTGGCAGGGTGGTAGAACGATCACGTGATTTGATACTGCGTTTAACAAAGAACCACCCCTCTCTGGGTCTTTTGATAGAAGCACGCAGAAGGATAGCAATGCTGGCGCCGATACCGGCAGGATAATATTCACAATCAGCGCCTCATAAATTGGCCCATATTGAATTGTTTTTGATTTTTAGGACCCCCCCCCGAAAAATGGCCCCTCATGGCCCGAAGGTGGAAAGCTGGAAGGTTTAGTTTCCTCACCTATAGCGCTGTAGTGAGGAAACACGTGAAGAAAACCCTGCCGTCAGGAATTGGTTTTTAAAAACATCCCCGGTGGCTTGGAAATAGTGCGTCTGTTAATTTAGGCGGCGGATCCTGGCCAGCTTTTAAGCTTGACAAAAAATAAAACCATGTTATTCTATTAAATTAACCAATTACGCCTTCAAAAGCGGTAAATGGTTGAAAAAACAAAGACAGCTTTGAAAAAAGCTGAAAATGTAAGACAAAACAAAGGAAATAGCAGTACACTTTTTGGAGGTTTTAAGTCGTGATAACTGATTTAGCAAAACTTAGAAATATCGGTATTTCCGCACACATTGACAGCGGAAAAACCACTCTCACCGAAAGGATTCTCTATTACACAGACAGAATCCATGCCATACATGAAGTTCGCGGCAAAGACGGTGTAGGCGCAAAAATGGATTCCATGGAGATTGAACGTGAACGGGGAATTACCATTGCCAGTGCGGCAACCCATTGTGTGTGGGACTCACATCACGTTAATATTATTGACACCCCGGGCCATGTTGATTTCACCATTGAAGTTGAAAGAGCGCTACGGGTTCTGGACGGCGCGGTTCTGGTTCTTTGTTCCGTGGGCGGTGTACAGAGCCAGTCATTTACAGTTGACAGACAGATGCGCAGGTACAATGTTCCCAGAATTGCCTTTGTAAACAAATGCGACCGTGTCGGGGCAAATCCGGTTCGGGTACGGGACCAGTTAAGAGAAAAGCTTTCAGACAACCCGGTGATGTTGCAGCTGCCGATAGGACTTGAACACAAGCTTGAAGGAGTTGTTGATCTGGTTGAGATGAAGGCCATATACTTCAGGGGTGAAACAGGAAACGATCTGGAAATAACTTCAATTCCGGACGAACTGATAAATGAGGCCAATGAATACAGAGAAGTCATGCTTGATGCGGTTTCCATGTTTTCAGATGACTTAACAGAAGCAATACTTGAAGAAAGCATTACCCCTGAACTTATCCATAACGCGGTAAGAGCAGCAACTATAGGCCTTAAGATCACACCTGTACTGGTGGGTTCCGCATACAAAAATGTGGGTGTACAGCCTTTAATGGATGCAGTGATCCGATATCTTCCGAATCCGCAGGACATAACCAATGAAGCCATTGACCTTTCGGGAGAAACCGAAAAAACCATCACGCTTGAAAGTGATTCAAAAAAACCAGTCGTTCTCCTGGCCTTTAAACTTGAAGACAGCAGATACGGACAGCTGACCTATTTGAGGATCTATCAGGGCACCATAGACAGAAACTCGGTAATCACAAACACCAGAAGCGGAAAAAAACAAAAGGTCGGCAGACTGGTTAGAATGCATTCAAACGATATGGAAGATATCGAAGATGCATCAGCAGGCGATATTGTGGCCGTTTTCGGTCTTGACTGCCACTCCGGAGATACCTTTACCGACGGAAGCGTCAATGTGTCCATGACATCCATGTTTGTGCCAAATCCGGTTATCTCTCTTTCAATAAAACCGGTAGATGCAAAATCAGAAACAAACCTGTCAAAGGCCTTGCAGCGGTTCACCAAAGAGGATCCGACCTTCCAGGTGTATGTTGACAAGGATTCCAATGAAACCGTAATCCGGGGAATGGGAGAACTTCAGCTTGACGTCTATATTGAACGGATGAAACGGGAATATGGTGCCGAGGTAGAAACCTCCGCACCGCAGGTATCCTATCGTGAGACCATATCACGGCATGCTGACTTTAATTACACCCATAAGAAACAGACCGGTGGTTCCGGTCAGTACGGACGTGTTGCGGGTTTTATTGAACCCTGCGATGAACAGGATTTTGAATTTGTAGATAACATCAAGGGCGGAGTTATTCCAAGACAGTTTATTCCGGCAGTTGAAAAAGGTTTTGAAGCCCAGCTTCCAAAAGGACGGCTTATCGGAGCACCGGTAACAAATGTTCAGGTCACCATAAACGACGGAAGCTCTCACTCTGTTGACTCTTCGGAAAAAGCATTTCAGGAAGCAGCGCGCGGCGCATGGCTGGAAGCCTATGAAAAAGCCTCTCCGAAAATTCTTGAACCCATCATGCGGGTTACCGTTGAAAGCCCTGCGGAATTTTCAGGAAATATACTGGCAACCTTAAATCAGCGGAGAGGTATGATCATCGGCTCCCATGAGGACGGCGGTATTGCAACCGTTGAGGCTGATGTCCCGCTTGCCGACATGTTCGGGTATGCAACGGTGATACGTTCAAGCACCCAGGGAAAAGCAGAGTTCACCATGGAGTTCTCAAAATATCATCAGGTACCCAAAAGTATTTCAGAGGAGTTAATCGAAAAAGCCAGAAAAGAATCATCTGAGAAAAAATAGCATCTTACTAAGGAGCACTTTATGAATCAACAAATATCAAAAGATAAAAACCTGCTGACCACATTAAACAGCTCTATTTCTGGCGGCCTTGGAAACGGCAACCTGGGTGTTGTGATGGCGCGGGCAGGTGTGGGCAAGACAGCACTTCTGGTTTATTTCGGTCTTGACGCTTTAATCTGCGGGAAAAAAGTCCTTCATGTTGCACTTGCTCAGAGTACAGATCATGTTCTGAGCTGGTATGACACTCTTTTTAAAAATATTTCAGTAAATTTTGATCCGGAAAAAATAAGTGATATTCAGGCAGAAATGCCAAAACACAGGCTGATTCAGACCTTTTCCGACAAAGACCTTAATCCCCGGCGTCTCGAAAACGCAGTAAAGCTTTTTGATGAGACCATCGATTTCAAACCCGACCTTATTCTAATTGACGGGTTTAACTGGGAAAAAATGTCAGCAGTTGAAACCGCTGCTGCGATCGGTGCTTTTAAATCAACGGCTCAGCGGCTGAACGCAGAACTATGGATGAGTGCCGCAACTCACAGATCAACAACCAAAGGACATCCGACGAAAATTGTGCCCCCCTGCGACAACTATAAAGAAGTTATTGATACAGCAATATTTCTTGAGCCACAGGGCAGAGATATCAGTGTTTTTGTTTTAAAAGATCGCGAAACTGAAGGTTCTGTTGATACACACATCATACTGGACTGCGACTGTTTATCTCTTGCTTCAGACAGCAGTAATTCTGCTGTGAAACTTCCGGCTTTATCATTCACACTGCTTTCAGGCGGTGCCAAAGGTGCTGAAGAGTCCTTTGGGGTCTGCGCTGAAAAATGGGGAACAAAAGAAAAGAACTATTCATTTGAAGGCCATGATTCAGCAAGAACACGCGGTATTGTTATTCTCTCCGCCACTGAGCTTGAACAGGGACACGTCAGCAATACCTATATAAATTCCCGCATGCACAGAACATATCCAAAAACACCCCTCTTTCAGAAAGTACTTCAGTCTCTCTGGCACCAGGTGAACACCTCAGGAGAGGTCTTTGCGGTGGGGTCGATCACGCCAGACAATACGGTCAAGGGCGGAACCGGATGGGCAGCTGAGCTGGCAAGGCACTGGGGAAAACCGGTTCATGTTTACGATCAGGAAAAAGACAAATGGCTCTTCTGGCAGGAAGATGCGTGGAAAGAAGAAGAATTGCCGGTTATAAAAAACACCCGCTTTACCGGAACCGGCACCCGTTTTCCCACTGAAAATGCAATAAAAGCCATAAACGATCTTTTTGAAAGATCCTTTGGCCCGGCAAAGTAGTTGTCAGAGAAAAATCCGGGAGAATGGTTGATTAAAAACAAATTTTTACCATAGAGCTAAAAGCAAAGCCAAAGGCTGCCTCTCGCAGAGACCACAGAAATCGCTGAGGAAAAGATGAGATCTTCGTTTGATGGAAGTCAAAAACGCAAAGGTAGAGGGCATACCCGGTGTGTATAACGGCCAAGGTATTCAATCACCTGCTCAGGTCCGGCAGAAGGACGTTTTACATAGGCAATCCATTTTGCCTTTAAAAGGGACCTTAAAAGCTGCGCAAATTTTTGATGAGGCTCAAACTCAGCTGTATTACCGGGGAAAATCAGCTCATGATTGTGATAGGCTGCCA
>CAYLYF010000049.1:0-27945 GCA_964387595.1 uncultured Thermodesulfobacteriota bacterium
TAAAGCTGTAGTAAAAAATATTATTCCGAGTTTTCTTTTTTTAATTTTTTTCATAATAGACCGCATTTTAAAAATTTAAGTATTTCTGCTTAGCGAATCAACCAAAGCAACATCCGAATTGATTTAAGTCAAATTATAGATGAATGAAATGAAGCAAAGATTACATCAAGATTAAACTTGTTTAATCTTGAGCAGACAGGGCTAAAATCTATTAGGCGGGTTGAACCGAACAAGGGATCATAATCGGAAATAGTTCAAACTCTGCTGAAACCACAGGCTTAATATGTTTCGCTTCATCAGCAGAATAGGGCCCCAGGATCACACGGTACCAGGTTTTTTTTGTCATAGCAGCTATCTCAAGGTGAGGCATCAGTCCTTTTAAACGGACACGTTTCACCAGCCTTTCAGCTTCGGACTTGTGCTGAAAGGAGGCTAACTGCAGCGCAAACTGATTATCCGGGGGCGGCGCTAAAACAGGATCCGGAATCCGCATGACAAGGCTGCGGCAGGTTTTGTCAATTAATGCAACGGTTCTCTCAGAGCGCATTTCAAGACCGCAAAGGAAAAAAGAAGCGATCAGAGAAAAGGGATTCAGCGGTAAACCACCTTCATGAGAACGTTTCACAATCCGTTCCGACAAAAAGGTTTGTCCGCTTTTTGTTTCGATCATTCGGATATGAAGTGAAATGGCCTGCTGGGAATAAATACCCAGGAACTGTTTGTTGAATGCGATAACCTCACCATAGATAATAAAATCAGCGTTCATAAGGGTGCCAATATCCCGGGGAGATATCTGCTGCCAGGGTTTTTTAAAAGCGTTCTCTAAAGCTGTTATCTGTGCGTCAATATCAAAGAGCTCAATATCGGTATACGCTTTTGAACTAAGATGATTGTAAAAACTGCTGCGCACCTGGGTTCCGATATAATCGGTGCTTGAACTGTTTTTAAAAGGCATGATGGCAATACGGTTGGAACCCGAGCCGAGGTGCGCCAACAATTTCATGTTTTGCAAATCCTGTGATGAGGTTTTCAGCAAAGAGCATGCACTGAGAACAGTCAGCAGCATATAGAGTATAAACATCTTAACCGTTTGGGAATGCATGGGGTTTTTCCAGTCTTTATGTTGAACAACCCTGAAGATGCTACCAGTTGATATTTTAACGAATTTACCAATTGGACATGACATTCCGATGAACTTTGAATTAAATAAAATTCATCTTTTTAAATGCTGAGGAAAAACAATTAGAAAGGTATTTAAGGATGGAAGGACAATCTTATTGAGCGCTTATTCTGACGGCTTGTTCTCAGACATTTTTTTCAGCATCCTCCCGCAGGACCCGCCTGAGCTTTTTACCCGCAATATTGGTGGGAATATCATCTTTAAAAATAACCTTTTTAGGCACCTTGTATTTAACCAGATTATCCCGGCAGTAGCTGATGATCTCGCCCGCAGCTGCGGTTTGGCCCTCTTTTAAAGATACGTAGGCAAGAACCCTTTCTCCCCGAAGCTTGTCAGGCGTTCCGATAACTGCCGCATCCTGTATTTTAGGATGGGTCAAAAGGAACTCTTCTATTTCACGGGGATAGATATTAAACCCTTCTGAAATGATCATGTCTTTTTTGCGTTCAACAATATAAAAATAACCCTCATCATCCATTCGGGCGACATCTCCGGTAAAAAGCCAGCCGTCTTTCAGAGTTTTTTCTGTCTCATCCGGCCTGTTCCAGTAACCCTTCATGATCTGCGGTCCCCGGACACATAGCTCTCCCACCTCTCCCAGAGGAAGGACTTCTCCTGTTTCCGAATCAACAATCCTGCAGTCTGTATCTGATACCGGCATGCCGATACTTCCCACAATCCTTTTCCCTTTAACCGGATTACAATGGGTAACCGGTGAAGCCTCGGAAAGGCCATATCCTTCAAGCAAAAGCCCCCCTGTTTTTCTCTCAAACTCTTCAAGAACGGTAACCGGAAGGGGCGCCGCACCGGAAAGACAGAACTTGATGCTGGTAACATCATATTTTGCTATTTCCTTGTGGGAATTGATCACACTGTAAATACTGGGAATCCCCGGAAAAGCAGTCACCCTGTATTTTGCAATTCCTTTAAGAATATCTGCGGCAACAAAACGCGGATACATAATGAGAGTGGCACCGGCTGAAAGCGGCAACCCCATGGCTACCGCCATTCCGTACACATGAAAAAAGGGAAGCACCGAAATAAATATTTCTTCTTTTTCTTTTATCCCCACATACCATTTTTTCATCTGCAGATTGTTCGCCGCAATATTTTTATGGGTAAGCATGGCTCCTTTTGCAACTCCTGTTGTCCCGCCGGTATACTGCAGCTGAGCAAGGTCATCACATGACATATCCGGTTCTTTAAAGACCGGAAATTTCTTTTTCATTAGTTTGTGAAATAAAAAGACAGTACCATTTTCCTGAACAACGACCTGCTTCTTATCTTTTTTTGCAACAAACGGATAAAGAAGCTTTTTTAAGATTGGCAAAAAGTCCTGGATTCTTCCAACAATCACCTTTTTAAGCCCGGTATCCGGCAGGATCTTTTCAACATTTGGAAGAAGCAGATCAAGGGTCACCAGAAACTCAGCACCAGAATCATTGATCTGGAACAAAAGCTCCTTATCGCTATAAAGCGGATTTGTAGGGACCACAACAGCACCTGCTTTTAAAACAGCATAGTAGGCGATAATAAAGTGCGGACTGTTGGGAAGCAGTAACGCAACCCGGTCTCCTTTTTTTACACCCAGGCCCTGAAGCGAACCGGCAAACGTCTCCACAGCTTTCCAGAGCTTTTGATAGGTCATGGAAAAACCGAAAAATATCAGGGCCTGCTGTCTGGGAAATCTTTCAGCTGATCTTTCAAGTATTGAAGGAACAAGTATTTCCGGAAATTCTATGCTTTTTGGAACTTCCGGGTCATAGGAGTTTAGCCAGGGCCTGTTATCCACTTTATTCTCCATTTTTTCTTTCTGATATAAATTTTCTTGAGCTTTTAGGTGATGGCTGATAGTTTTATACAGCTTATCACATAAATCAAGAATTTTTATATGGAAAAACCCTAATGACCAAAAGAGAGATCCTGCTGGCTTCAATCTCCGGACTGCTGATGTCCCTGGCCTTCCCGAATTTAAATTTTAGTTTTATTTCCTGGATCTGCCTTATTCCGCTGATTACCGCAGTTTTCAAAAACAGTCTGGCAAAAGGATTTATCCTGGGCACCATCACCGGCACACTCTTTCACACGGGCCTGATCTACTGGGTAACCGTTTCCATGACAACCTACGGAAAGCTTCCGATCATTGTTTCCATCCTGATCCTGCTTCTTTTCGCTTTTGTACTGAGTATCTTTATCAGCCTGCCCGTCTGCTTAAGCTGTTATGCTAAAAAATATTTAAATTTTTCATTAACGCTCACCCTCCCTCTTTTCTGGACAGCTGCAGAACATGCGAAATCGTGGTTTTTAACCGGGTTTCCGTGGGGAAACCTGGGTTATTCACAGTTTAAAATCCTCCCTGTAATCCAGATCGCTGATATCACCGGGGTATACGGCATAACCTTTATGATCGTATTTACCAACTGCGTCATTTTCTCTCTAATAAACAGCCGTTTAACCGGCAGAAAAATTCCATACAGAGAGCTTTCCGCCCTGATCCTTCTCATGGCCGCAGCCCTTTTATACGGACAGATCAAATTAAACCGGACCAGCAAAGACAATGGCGTGCCGATAAAAATTGCGCTTGTTCAGCCGAATATTCCCCAGGACATAAAATGGAACCCCGGATATTTAAAAAAGACGCTTGAAAAGCTGGAAAGACTTTCTTTGGAAAATGCAGTCTATAAACCTGACCTTGTTATCTGGCCGGAATCCGCAACCCCCTTTTTTTTCCAGACAGGCAGCAGACATAATAAAATCGTAGAAAAAATCGTAAGAAAAACGAATGCCTACCTGCTCCTTGGAAGCCCCTCACGGGACAAAACATCAGGCAGGACCAGATTGTTCAACAGTGCTTTTCTAATTTCTCCTAAAAACAAGATTAAAGGAAAATATGATAAAATACATCTTGTGCCTTATGGAGAATATATCCCTTTAAAACCGCTTTTTCCGTTTATCGATAAGATGGCTGAAGGCATTGGCGATTTTTCTTCCGGAAACAGGGTAAAGAACCTCTCCATCCCCTCTTCACCTTTTGCCGTCATTATCTGCTACGAAATAATCTTTCCTGACCTTGTCCGAAGATTTGCAAAGGAAGGCGCAGGATTTATCGTTAATATAACAAATGACGCATGGTTCGGCCGTACCAGCGCACCCTACCAGCTCCTGTCCATTTGCGCTTTAAGAGCAGTTGAAAACAGACGCTATGTTGCCCGGGCGGCAAATACCGGGATCAGCGCATTCATCTCACCGGACGGAAAGATATTTAAACAGACCCAACTCTTTACGGATGACAGTCTAACTGCTATGATACACAAAAGGATCGGACAAACCTTCTACAGCCGTTACGGTGATTTTTTCGCATTCATCTGTACCGCTGTAAGCCTGTTATTTATTTATATGGCTCGAAGAAGGAAAAAACAGAGAAGTCCCTGAAGAAAGTATTGAACAGATATTAAATCCGGGACTGTTCAACAGTCCCCTTGGTTCATAACAACTCAGAAGGAGAAAATAATATGCTCAGTCAGTGGAAAGAACAAACAAGCCTGCTTGAAAAAAGAATGGAAACAATCCGGGGTTATCTTTGAACTGCCTGAAAAAAATGGGCGGCTGAAAGAGCTTGAAAAACTTACTTCTGATCCTGACTTCTGGAAAAACAGTGCTGAAGCTAAGAAAGTAACCAAAGAACAAAAAACTCTTGAAACGGTTCTTAAACAATGGAACATGCTTGAAAAAGATCTTGAGGACTGCGGTGTACTTTTAGAACTAGCGGCTGAAGAAGAGGAAGAAGATCCTGACATCGAATCAGAGCTTAAATCAACGCTTACGGATCTTGAGAAACAGGTGTCTGATCTTGAATTTAAAAAGATGCTTGGAAATGAAAACGATATCAATGATGCGATTGTAAACATCAATGCCGGTGCTGGAGGAACAGAAGCCCAGGACTGGGCAGACATGCTTTTAAGGATGTACTTAAGGTGGGCAGAACGAAAAGGATTCAAGACAAGTATTATTGACATTCTGGCCGGAGAAGAAGCCGGCATTAAAAGCGTTACCTTTACCATCAGTGGCGAATATTCACATGGCTACATGTCGGCAGAAGTCGGTATCCACCGTCTGGTACGCATCTCTCCTTTTGATGCCGGAGCAAGAAGACATACGTCTTTTGCAGCCGTATTTGTATATCCTGACATAGAAAATGATATAGATATCAGCATCGATGAAAAAGACCTGCGTATAGACACCTACCGCGCAAGCGGTGCCGGCGGACAGCACGTAAACAAAACTGACTCTGCCGTACGTATCACCCATCTTCCTACCAATATCGTAGCTCAGTGCCAGAACGAAAGATCACAGCACATGAACCGGGAAACCGCCATGAAGGTTCTAAGGGCACGCCTGTATGAACTCGAGATGCAGAACCAGGAAAAAGAGGTTAAAAAACTTCACAGCGAAAAAAAACAGATCTCATGGGGAAGCCAGATCCGGTCCTATGTGATGCAGCCGTACAGAATGGTCAAGGACCACAGAACCAGCATGGACGTGGGAAATGTTGATGCAGTACTTGACGGAGATTTAGATGGTTTTATTCGGGAATATTTGATTAATAAAAAAGATAAGGACTAAAAAAAGTATTCAAGGAGTCGAGTAAAGTTCAACCGAACGGGGTCGAGGAGAGAAAGCTATAACGGTCTGACTTTGCAACAAAGGAATCAGTGTATATCGAATTCAACTTTTGTTCTTGTTCGCAGTTATTAGCCCTTTACTATTAGCGATTAACTGATTTCAGGTTTTCCACTTAAACCCTGGGCCCCTAGAAACCTCGACCCCTTAATTTTGATTAACCCCAAAGTCTTAATCATAGATTAATGAAAACCTAATTTTTCCAAACAAAATTAATAAAAAGGAATAACCATGCACAATATTGCAAACCTTCTATTTGAAGCAGGCATGCTTAAAAGAACACCGCGAACAGGTCTTCAATTTCTCGGCAGCGGAAGCGAATCCGTTGCAGAACATGCATTCCGGGTTACCTTCATCGGATATGTTCTGGCCCGCCTTGAAAAAGATGTGAATGAGGGCGAACTGATAAAGATGTGCCTGCTTCACGACCTCCATGAAGCCAGAACCGGTGATTTGAATTACATGAACAAAAAATATGTTAAAGTTGACGAAGAAAAAGCCATAGAGGACCTGACCGACACCCTTCCTTTCGGCGATGACATTAAAAATTCTGTGGATGAATTTAATTCCGGGCAATCAAAAGAAGCACTTCTTGCAAATGACGCTGACCAGCTTGATCTTATCCTGATGCTCAAGGAAAACAAAGACCTGGGCAATAAATATGCAGATGAGTGGATCAGCTTCGCGTTAAAACGGCTAAAGACCGATACCGCAAAAAAACTGGCTGAAGAAATACTTGAGACCGACTCAACACACTGGTGGTTTGAAGATAAAAGCGACTGGTGGATAAACGGCGGCAACCCGCGCTTGAAGTAAACTGACTTTTATTCGAGACACTTTAAGTAATTTAGGCACTGGAAAGTACTTTAAATACTTTTTCCCTACTGCAGCCCTTCCAACTGTTGCAAAACTTCCGGCGGCATTTTCTCTCTAATATCGGGAGGAACCGCTTCATTAAATATCCTTAAGACTTCAGCAGGATCAGGCTGCTCACCATTCATAAACTTTTCTTTAAGAACGTCATCCATTACGTTCATAAAGCTCTCCTGCAGACCTTCCATCTCTTCTCGGGATATGGGTGGCTCTTCCTTCTTTTTTCTACGGCTTTTTCTTTCCGCTCTTTCTTTCCTTTTTTCTGACCGGTCCACAGTCTTCTTCTTTTCAACAGACCTGTCTGTCAAATACTTTTCACCGCCCTTTTTACCGATAAGATCAAGCCGTACTATTTTAGAACCATTATCCACATCGTCAAAATGCATAAGATAATTTGTAATGCCGGAACACCTTAGAAGCCGCTTTATCCCGGCATTAACCGGAACATCCTTAAAACCGGAACTTATCGGGATCTCCGAGAAAACCTCACCTAAAACAACTATTTCTATATTGCATTTTTCACCGACTTCTTTCATAAGATCTTCAGATCTGATGTCCCGGACATTAATACTTAAAAGCCCCTTTTCAAACCTTACATTTTCTCCATTATTAAAATCATTATCAACATCCTCACCAAAAGATGTCACCGCAAGCAGGGAACTGATAATAATGGTATAAATAAATGTTCTAAAAATATTAAACATAAAAATTTGCCTTAGCAGTAAACGTTCAGTCTTTTTTTAAACTGGCTGCACTATAATCATAGAAACCTTTTCCGGTCTTTCTTCCCAGATGACCCACCTCAACAAGGCTTAAGAGAAGCGGGCAGGGCCTGTACTTGGGTTCCTGAAACCCGTTATAGAGCGCCTGCTGCATTGAAAGAACCACATCAAGGCCGATAAAATCAGCCAGTTCGAGCGGACCCATAGGGTGATTCATTCCAAGCTTCATGGCAGCATCAATCTCTTCTTTAGATGAAACTCCCTGGTAAAGACAAAAAATGGCCTCATTTATAAAGGTCTGAATTAAACGGCTTGTTACAAAACAGGGGCTGTCGGTAACCGTTATAGGCTGTTTTCCCATCTTCACAGCCATTTCTTTAACAACCTGATAACTTTCATCAGAAGTCGCAGGCGTTCTTATTATTTCAAGAAGCTTCATTTTCTGAGCCGGATACATAAAATGCATCCCCAGAACCTTATCCGGACGCTTGGTTACACTTGCAAGTTTTCCAAGACGTACAGAGCTGGTATTTGTAGTCAAAATAACATGGGGCGCACATATCCTATCAAGACTGGTAAAGATATCTTCCTTAACCACCGTGCTTTCCACCGCTGATTCGATCACAAAATCAACATCAGAAAGGCTCTCGATATCCTTTGCAAAAGTCATTCTATCCAGGATCTGGTCATGTTCTTTCTTTTTAATCTTTCCAAGCTCCACTGAACGGTCAAGGCTTTGAATAATTCCCTGTTTTGCTTTTTTTCTGACTTCGTCATAGGGCTCAACCATGACTGTTTCATATCCTGTCTGGGCAGAAACCTGGGAAATACCCTTACCCATTTGGCCTGCGCCTAATACACCTATTTTTTTTATGTTTTTTAAAAATTGTTTTTTTGCCGGCATGTTATAATTTCTCCTCATACGGGGTTTTCATATCTACAGCAACTAACCCTTATAATTAAATCGATACGCTGTTTTTATTTCGTATCTTTCTCCAGATTAAATATTAGGGTCTTCTTTCCTCACTGTAATCTTTTTCAAATTAAATTTCAAGCAGTTAAGCGTAAATAAAGTGTAAAAGATTAATATATTCCCTCACTTTTTTCAAGTAAATTAAAACGGCCGGTTATTGAGCCTGTTTATAAAAATCAAACACAGTCCTGCCGTAATCTCTGGTTCTTAAGAGCTGAAAACATTCAGCAGCCTTACAGAGAGGCTCTTTTTCATCTCTTTGGACAATAATCACACCTTCAGAAGAAAGAATATTATAGGATCCAAGCGCATCAAGTGCTTTCTGCTGAAGTGAAAGACCATAAGGGGGAGCAACCATGATAATATCAAAAAACTCATTTTTAGATGCAAAAGAAGATACAAAACCAAGCGCATCACCATTTAAAACGTTTACTTCTTTTTCAAGATTAAGGGTTGCAATGTTCTGAGAGATAAGGTCAGCTGCTTTTTTGTCAATCTCAACAATAGCAGCAGACTCAGCACCGTTTGAGATCAGCTCAAACACAATTGCGCCGGAACCGCCAAAAAGATCAAGGATACGTGAACCCTCAAGTTCCGGACGCAAAATATCCGAAAGGCTCTTCCTCAACCGGGTTAAAAGAGGACGGGTCGTCTCTTCAGAGGGGGTCTTTATTTTCCGTCCTCTTAAACTGCCTGATGTAATGCGTATTTCTCCCATTTGCTATCCTGATATTTTTATTTTTAGCTGACAAAAACCTGTATAAACAGCACGAGTATAAAAAAAGGCTCTTTGTGTGTCAATCAAAACAAAAAAATATAATATTTTTTTTGACTTAAAAACAGTAAATCGTTAAGCTCTCATAATGAAATCCTTAATCAAAAAACAGATTTATTTAAGCCTCCTTTTCTCAGCCCTGCTGTTTTATTCCGGCTGTGCCCATGTTCAGCAAAAAACCATTGAAACAACTGCTTACTGCGGGTGCAGCAAATGCTGCGGATGGGAACGTGGAAAATGGAAATACCTTAAGCTCAATTTCTGGAACCGTTACTATATTAAAGGCGGAAAAAAATATCAGGGTTTTACTGCCTGCGGCCTTAAACCAAGAGAATACAATCCAGGACTTGTATCAATTGACAGTCTAAAACATCCCTGGATGATACCGGTAAGGATTGTTTTACCCTGGCTTATCCTTCCCCATCCGGGAACTATTGCTGCTGATACCAAACATTATCCTTTCGGCACAATAATGGATGTCCCCGGATACGGCTTAGGAACAGTAGAAGACCGGGGTTCCGCCATAAAAGGCCCGAACAGAATAGACCTGTTCTTTAAATCACATCAGAAAGCCCTAAAATGGGGTAGAAAAAAAATTCCTGTAAAAATAAAGAATAATTGAACTACCACCGTCTACAGGCCGATGGATTCATTTACGATTTACTGAAACAATTCTATATAATTGTACCAACAAGTCTATTCTATTAACTTTCGTTATAAATTATTTAATCTCTTCAATTGATAATAATCGATCTATATGTTAATAAAAAACAGTAAACTGTGAGCCAAGCTATACCTCTGTTACATACTCTATATCCGGAGAAAAAATGCCTGAGAACAGTAGAACCGTTGGCATATCAGAGATGATCGTATCCAACGATATTAATGATAGTATCATCAACTATTCACTCGGCTCCTGCCTGGGCGTAACTATTTATGATCCCGTTGCAAAGGTCGGCGGAATGATCCACGGCATGCTTGCACTATCAAAAATCGATCAAAAAAAGCCGCTGAAAAACCTGCAGTTTTTGTTGACATCGGCATTCCACTGCTTTTCAAATCAGCTTATGAATTGGGTGCTGAAAAAAAACGGATAAAGATCAAGGCGGCAGGGTGCGCACAGCTCATGGACCCAAAAGGCATGTTCAAAATCGGTCAGAGAAACCATACCGTTTTAAAAAAACTGTTATGGAAAAACAATATGATGGTTGACGGCGAATCCATAGGCGAATCATTATCCCGCACCATGATCCTTGACATTAAAACAGGCGTAACAAAAATAAAATCCATGGGAAAGATATTTGAGATTCAACTCTTTTTATTTCTTCCCTCTGCAAAAGTCCCTGCAAAAAAATCATTAAATAACTAAATTATTTTTCAAATAAAGCACTAGATCAATTTTTTTAATATTGTAGCCTCAAGAACGGATTGAAAAATTTAAATGAATTAAAATGAAATTTCAAAGTTCAAATTAAAAATATCAAATAAAGCTGAAAACACCAAAGCCAGGCCCTTTTATCCTTTTTGTCATTCATTTGGCATTTGAACTTTGAAATTTTACTTTTTGATTGTAGCATTTCGACCATTAAACCTGGCCGGAATGTTTTGCAAAACCCTGTTTTGATGGGAGTAAGGAAAACCAACGGAAAATCCATCTTAACTACCGGAATGCTCCGCAAGATATTCGGAAGAGCATCATTATTTCAGGATACATGCCGCTGGTTTGGGGGAATTCCGCACCAAGGTGCGGCCGGCGCGGCACGCTTCCGATCAGAAACCGCGTTCTTTTCTTACTTTTTCATAGGCTTCCTGTATTTCCCTGAAACGTGAAGAAGCAAATTCAGAAAATTCTTCAGGAAGCCCCTTTGATACGATGGTATCAGGATGGAAATCACGCACAAGCTTCTTATAGCTCTTTTTTATCTCTTCATTACTGCTGTCTAAAGAACAGTTCAGCAGTTTATAGTATCTGTCCACATCCGTAAAATACACAGACTTTATATCATTGAACTGCTTATCACTGATACGAAATATATTTTTAACCCGGTTTAAAGCGTCTTCCTCAGAAGGATGAAAAACCTTGTCTGCGGCTGCCACCCGGAAAAGAACATCAAGAAAAGAAAGAAGGACTGCGGGCTGGCCGCTGTTTATCTGGTAAAACTGTGACGCAAAATCTTCCACAGAATAACTTGAATTTTTGGCCTCATTAAATACCTGTTTTGCAAACTGCTTTTCTGTTTCAGAAATCTTCATCCCGTTAATAAAATCATCAACAACTGCCAGTTCATCACTGGTTACAACTCCGTCTGCCTTTGCAATTTTACCCAGAATTGAAAAAATACAGACAAAATAGGCGGCCTGGGCCTGCTCTGACTGAAGCGGCACGGCATTTCCCTGACTGTGTTCTGCTTTTTTATCAACAAAATGGTGCCCTAAGGTTACACCAATAATTGCACCGAGAGGTCCTCCCAAAAAGAGTCCCAGAGACCCGAATGTCATCTTTCCAAACCAGCTCACTTTTCCCTCCGAATATAATTAAATTAAGTTCTAAAAATTCTGAAGCAGTTAACTATTTTACGCTCAACAGAAAACTTTATCAAGCAAACAAAAAAGAGCAGTTTGCCTAAAGCGGCACTGCTCTATAAACATGTTACTCTTTTTAAGGGCACGACTACTGCAAAAAAATCATTATACGACAATATCAAGATTAATCCCTATTCCAATATCTGCCTTAACTATTTCAACCGCTGCACCAGCCATTGCCGCACCCAGAACTTTTGTCTGCATATCATAGGACGCCTGACTGCTTGAACCTGTCTTTTTTGAAAGGTCAAGGGTCTGTTTAATAAGCTGCGCACCCATGGTTTCTCTGGCTATCTGTGTTGCCATGTTTCCGGTTATTTCCATAACATCCTCCCCAAAATATTATGTATTAAGATTAATACGTTTATATTTTAGGATATAACATATTAGATCCGGATATCCGGAATTTGTGCACTTTTTTATTTTTTATATTAAATCCAGAGGAGATACCCTCGCATCCCGCAGAACACTCCGGTCAAATTTCTTCAATCCTTGTTACAAGGTTATCCAGTGCTTTTTCTGAATCAATCATCTTTGAAACAGCAGCACAGCCGGCAGCTATCTTTTTATCATAAAGTACATATTTGAGTTTTCTGTTTAAAATAGCGCTCTTATATTTCTTCACATGAATATATGTGCCCAGTTTTTTGTTATGAATACGAAAGGCATTGTCAAACTGATCAAAAGCCATTGGGAAGACAAGCTGAGGTATTCCAGCTTTTGCCGCCTGCGCTAAAGTTCCCACGCCGCCGTGATGAACAATTGCGGCACATCTTGGCAGAACCAGACCCAAAGGCAAAAATTTGCAGGCATAAACATAATCAGGGATATTTTCAGGAATATCACTTTTGTTATGGGTTAGAAAAACACCCCTGAGATTAAGTGCTTTTAATGTTTTAAGAGATTCTTCGAAAAACTTTTTTCCAAAATTAAATGCAGTACCCGGAGTAAAAACAACAGGCCTGTCTCCATTTTTTAAAAAAGCCGCTGCTTCATCCGGAAGCTCCTCATTACCGTCAAAACAGAGGAAATCAAAAATTTCCGAAGGTTCTGGCCAACCCTGCTGCCTGGATGCAAAATATTTGGAAAAAACGATCGCATTAAAATGCTTTGAAAACCACCAGCCGTTAAGTACACGTTTGACAGGTTTAAGACCTAACTCCGTCCGAAACCTGTTCAACTCTCCTATAATGTGTGGATCTATTATAAAACGATCTATTAAACACCACACAAACCTTTTACACCATCCCGGCAAAAAACTGTTCATGGAAATCTTCCCGAGTTGAGAGGTGTCCAGAAAAGTCCTGAACTGTAAAGGTGAAAGATGCAGCTGGGCAAGTTTTATACCCAGTTTTTCTTCAGCAATCTTTGATGCAAAAGCAAAAGGCGTGGAAAGAACCATAAAATCTTCGGTTTGTTCGTCCTTAATGATTGAATATATTTTTCTCAAGTTTGGAACAAGAGCCTCTCGACTGAATGTCGGTAAAGCCCGATGGTAATTCCAGAGATCCGGGTTATTACTTGCTTTCATATATTCTTCACGGCTCAAATGGGGAACAAAGCGGAACCCGAATCCTTCAACCAATTCCTGAAAAAATCCCGCAGCACAAAACACCACGTCATGGCCCCGTTTTTTCAGCTCCCGCCCCACAACAAGATACGGATTAACATCGCCACGGCTGCCGATTGTAATAATGAGTATTTTCATAATATTTTCAGGTTTATTAATAAGACTTCGTTCTGACAGATATATATAATAGCATGAATTTTTTCTCATTAATAAAGTTTTTTTCAATCGTGTATTTTTTTGAATTTTATCTTTACTCTGACACTTATCACCTGATAAGGTTTTAAAATTGAAAATTCTTTTTCGTAAACCACAAAACAGAAAACAAAGATCAGGAATTTTAAATTGAAAAACAAAGCAAGGTTTAAAAACATATCAAAGGAACGAATCAAAGGAAAAACAGAAATAGATGAGAAAATAATCCTAAGTCCGCTTGATCATTTTGAGATTTTTTTCTTTGTTGAAATAGTATACTTCTTCTCCGAAACAATTGACGCAAAAGCACTCAAAACATCACTTGGCAAAACACTTGAGCTTTTTCCCCTTATCTGCGGCCAGCTGCACAGAGAACCCACCGGCTCATTAAGCATAATGGAAACAACGGACGGAGTCTCTTTTACGGTATGCGACTGCAGCACAGCACTTCCCGAACCGGCCAATGACCACTTATCCGAATATGATGCATGTATTTTCATAGAACGCTTAAATCCATTTAACCTTACAAAAAAAAACTGCCCGCTTGCCACTTTCAAACTAAGCCGGATGTCAGGAGGAGGAAGTGCTCTCGGAATATCTATTGCACATACGCTTGCAGACGGAAACGGATTTTTCAATTTTTTAAACTGCTGGTCACTGATTCATAATGAAGAACCCCATACAAAACCATTTTTCAAAAGAAACATCCTTGATTTTAAAAAAACAGCATCAAGAAAATCTTTCAGAACAGACCGGGGCCTCTCCGGACAGTGCAGCGGATTTAAGTATATGAGTTCGGCAGGCCTGGTTAAATCTATCATGTCAATTCTTTTCAAACAGCATTCAATGGTAACCGGCACAATCCATTTTACACAAAGCCAGCTAAACGCCATTAAAAATGAAGGGTCAAAAAACGGCCGCATATCACTTAATGATGCCTTATGCTCACATCTCTGGAAATGTTATGCAGACCTGACCGGTTTAACCGGAGAAAAAAAATACCGCCTTCTAATGCCGACCAACATACGCAGCAAAATCGAACACCCTTTAGCTAAAAACTATTTCGGAAACGCGGTTTCTCATATCATTGCGGAACAAAGCGCAAACAAACTTACAGAAAATTCCGTTACCGAGATGGCATTGGAATGGAGAAATACAGTTAAGAAGGTCGATTCCACATATATAGAAGAACAGATGTCCTGGTTAAAACACCATGAGGAACAAAAAAACCTGTTTCATGTCCTTGCAGATATTGACCTTTTTTTAGGAGACCTGTTCATAACAAACTTCTCAAAATTTCCGGTATGTAATATTTCCTTTAACAGCAGCAAACCTTTTCGCACCGAAATCCCATTAATACCTGCTCCCGGAATATTATTTTTACTTCCCGCACCCGAAAACAAAGGTATCAATCTTTGCACCCATCTCCCCAGAGCATTAACAAATAAATTAAAATTAAATAAATGGCGTTCTGAACTGTACAAATATGGGGAACTAAAAATATAATTAATCAATAACACAAAAAATTTACGATGAATCCAACGGAGAGTAGCTAGTAAAGAACCGAACATATTAAATACTGTATTTGTGATTTTCAAACCCAAAAGAGATAATTTCAAAACTGTTTGAATACTGTGATATTTCCCAAAGCAGCATTAATAATGCTCTTGAGACACTCAAAAAAGATTCCCGGGAAGGAACAAGGATGTCAGGAGCAACAGTCAGAAAGAAACAGATGCATGTGAAAGAACTAAACCTGAGGCATATAAACCTCATCCTGAACCCCGAAGAGGAAATCAGTAAAATTGATTATATTATTCCAGGAACAATAAGGCTTAAAAACTAAAAAAACATCATGAGGGAGGATGTCTTGAACTTATTCTTTATATTTATATCAATAATGTTTTTTACATCAGCACTCAGATGGCGCAAAAAAATCCTGAGCTGTCCGTTTTTTATGCCAGGGAATAAAACTGATTCAGAAGACTATATTTTCCTTACAGCCGGGAATATCGTCTCAACAATGAGCAAAAAAACCGCGCTTCAAAATACGCCTCTGAATCAAGCTTTGATCTTGTAGATCTCATTCCCTCTGACCTGCCTGTGCAGCAGATAATAGCGTTTGCAAGAGTTTACAATCCAAAGGCCTATCACAAAAACAGAATCGCACCGACAGTAAGTGCGGGACACACAATGCTTGTCTCAAAAAAAATCGCTTGCCGGGCAGCCATTGAACAGCAAATATCTCTTGAACCTGCTGAATTTTCAAGGCTGTCACATATTCTTAAAAAATACGCCGCAACCCGTGCCGGACTCGCTATTGATCCGTCACTTAAATCATCAAAACGATCACCATCAAAAGAAAGAGAACGATTAAATTTTATTCTTGGAAAATTTGACGGTCTTGACCTCTCAAACGGTATGATCTCTGCTCAAAAACAGGGCTGGGTTAAAGACATGTATCAGGGGCAGTTCCCTGAAGTTTCAAAAGCATTAACCGCATCTTATGATACCGTCAGTCTGATCCAGTACCTTGAACACACCATCGAACCTGAAAAAGAATTAATGGCTGCACATAATGCCTTAAAAAAAGACGGTATTTTAATTATCGAAGTCCCTAACCCTGACTTTTCCCTTTTTAAAATCCTTGGCAAATATTGGTTTCAGTGGCTGCAGCCCCAGCACCTCTATTTTTTCAGCACCGAAAACATGGAAAAGCTTCTTGAAAAGTGCGGGTTTGAACCTGTAGGATGAGATTTTACCACAGCTCACGCACCCATAGATTTTGTCTGTGCTGCTGTCCTTTTTATTCGCAGTATTGTTCCCTCACCCATCTATCCCTGGCTGCCGAAAAAACCCTATCCATATTTCGTATTAAGGGCAGCTGTGCTGGCCCTGGGAAGCCCGCTGATTGCAGCGGGTATTGTAATGGATCTGCTTTTATTCCCGTTATTCAGGCTTTTTAAAATTTCAAACAATTATACCGTAATTGCAAAACGCCTAAATTAAAAATTTATTCTACTTCCCGCTTTCAAGGAAATCGCTTAAATACGCCTCAAATGTCCTTAACTGAACATCAAAGGTCTCAAGAAGCGGCGTATTATCGCAGACACTGTCTCCGGAGGTAAAGGCATCTACAAAGCCCTGGATATCATAGCGGTAACCAGTAAGGGTATCAACTGTCCAGCCCATGCACTTTTGAAACCATGCCGGTATGGGTATAAGACGAATCTTCCTTTGAAGAAGTTTTTCATAGGTATCTGCTATCTGTCGGTAGGAAAGCGCTTCCGGACCTCCGATTAAAAATACCCGTTTAGAGGCTTTTTCATTATTCAGTGAATCAATCATGCAGTAAGCCAGGTCTCCCATATGAATACCCTGAACCCTGTTCTCACCTGATCCCATGGCCGGCATAAGACCTCTTTTTCTGATAAAGCCTGCCGCCTGGGTAAAATCGCTAAAGAACCCGGATGGCTTAAAAACAGTATAATCAAGGCCCGAGACTTCAAGAGCATTGGTAACCAGCTGCTTTACCTTATAGAGCTGAAACCGGGAGAAAAGCGACACACCCAGAGCGCTCACATAAACAAATTTAATCCCGCCGTTCTTTTGTAAAAGTTCGATCAGATTGATATTGCCCTGATAATCAACATCCCAGTAGGTTATACCTTTTTTCTGAATGCCAAGCGAATGTGCTGAAATAAGCTGTGTCACATCCTGCATCGCACCTTCGAGTGAGTCCCTGTCCCTCACATCACCATAGACAAGATTTGCCCCGATCTTTTCCAGTTCTTCTGTTTTTGACGTCTTTCTGACCAGACATTTAAACGCAAGACCTTTTTCAGCCAACAGCCTGCACACTTCTTTTCCAAGCGTTCCCGCCCCTCCGGTAACCAGGATCATAGTCTTCCTTTCAAAAACTAGAGTATTTTTTTAACTATAACCTCAAGATGTCCAGGCCGACAGTTAAAAAGGATTAATATTAAATTTCAAAGCTGAAGTTATAATTGCCGTTCTTAAAATGCCAAAGTCTAAATTAAAAATGTCAATTGAAACGCCAAAACAGAAATGTCCAAATTCCCCATACGGCACAGCTTTACGCAACAACAGATTTTCTGCCTTTTAGACTTTTTTATTTGACATTTATCATTAGTGCTGTTTGACACTTGTGTTTTAGATCAAACCACACCAACCTTTATTCTCAAACGATATGGCTACAATATTTATTAGATTTCATATAAGGTCTCATCTATTTCAGGCGGCACATCATGTTCATCTGAAAGGGGCTTATCCTTAACCCCCCGGCCCTTTTCTTCATTTTCAGTCTCAAGAACCATGTCAGATTTTTTCTTTCCTTCTTCAAAATTTACCCCCATCATTTTAGTAAATTTTTTACGCAGATGGGCGGCATCTTCAGGATTTTTACTGTCATGATCCTTCAAACGCTTCATCCCCTCATCAAGCATTTTTGTACTCATGGGCAAACTGTCCGGCCCCCTCTGATTCTGCCCGAAAGCAAATGAGGAAACATTTTTTTTAAGACCGCCTTTACAGCGGGGGCATTTGGGTTCTTTTTCTACTGAAAAAGTCTTTGAAAGAAAACTAAAAAGGGTATTGCACTTATTACAATAGTATTCATATATAGGCATTATTGTCTCCTTCGGGGTTTAAGTCCCTCATTTTTAGACAAAGAATATTTAAGGGTTCAGGAACTGCAAATGATTTTAATAACGTTACCCCCTTAGGAGGATTTTACGACGTTTTTGTTTTTTCTCCAACCTTGATTTTCAGGAATACTGAATCCATCGTCTTGTAGACGAAGATAGTTCAATTCTCCTGCAGCTCAATTTTATATAACATTAATAATTACCAGATGAGACAATTTGTGTCAATTTATTAGCAATTTGAAAAACAAGAAGGGGATGCAATAAAAATTGCATCCCCTTCTTTCCCCTCCTTCTTTGCAACGATACTTCCCTCTTTTTTTACAAATACCGATCTACTCCAAAGCGCTCACCGCGTTAAACCCGCCCCATACGGCATCCATAATCGTTCCGGCTTCAACACAGTCACCAATATTTATTACATTGGTTTTTTCCTTAAGCAATTCACCTAAATCTTTTATCGGAAAAAGTCTGCCTGCAAAAACAAGGCTGTCCATTTCAATCTTCACTTCTTCATTGTTCTGCTCTGCTATGACACCGCCATTCTCAAGCCTTGTTGGAATTGCACCTCGCATTATTGTAATGTTTTTCTCGTCCTCTATCATTTTAATAAGCATTTCACGATTATGGTGATCAACCATATTAATATCAAGCTCAGGCAGATCCAGACGGGCACAAAGAATAACCTTTTTGCCTTTCCGTGCCAGATCAAGCGCAGTCTCACTCCCGATAACACCCGCCCCCATCATCAGGATCTGTTCTCCCGCAGGCGGCCTCCCGTTTAAGACCTCAATAGCAGACATTACATTATCCGCATCAAAAGGAAGCGGCTCCATCTGTGCTCCGGTTGCGAGAATAATATAGTCAGCGCCAAAACCCTGTATCTCTTCTACCGTTGCTTTTTTATTAAAAACAATATCAATGGATAAACGCCCGGAAAGACCTTTCAGATACTTAATATAGTCGGTAATATCTCGCTTAAAGCTGGGTTTTGAAGCCGGCCACAGATTTCCGCCCAGTCTGTCAGATGCTTCCCACAGGGTAACCTCAAAACCTCTCTCACATCCGACCCGTGCCGCCTCAATACCGCCGGGTCCGCCACCGATAACAAGAAGCGATTTTTTCTCTTTAAGGGGAACAAGCAGCCGGTCTGTTTCATGACCCGTAAGCGGATTAAGCGCACAGCTGGTGGGTTCTCCCGGTATCATCTGCCACAGACAGCCCTCATGACAGCCGATACAGGGGATAATCTCATCCGTCTTTTTATTTTGAACTTTATTAACCCACTCAGGATCAGCCAGAAGTCCTCTTCCCAGAGCCACAAAATCAGCCCTGCCGTCCTCGATCACCTTTTCTGCCACATCCGGATACTGCAGACGACCCACAGTAATAACCGGAATAGAAACAATCCTTTTAACCTTCTCAGCCAGATCAACCATACATCCCGGAGGCTGAAACTGCGGCGGATGGGGCCACCATCCGGTCTCATAACAACCGGCATCCACATGAAGCGCATCAACTCCCATTTTTTCAAGCTGCTCTGCTATCCACAGCCCTTCTTCCTGTTCCCGGCCGCCCGCCAGATGATGCTCTATCCCGAACCGGTAGATAATCGGAAAGTCTTCGCCTGCTTCCGCCCTTATCGCATCAATTGCTTCACGGGCAAAGGTAAGCCTTTTTTCCCGTGAACCGCCGTACTTATCTTCTCGCCGGTTCCAGAGACCGGTCATAAACTGGTCCATTAAATATCCTTCATGGCCGTGCAGTTCAACACAGTCTGCTCCGGCTTCCCTGCAGCGCATGGCACTGTAACCAAAAGATTTGGCAAGAGCCTCGGCCTCTTCTGTTGTAATGGCACGGCTAAAAAGATCCTCATAATCAGGGATATAATAATTAGTGTTTACAGAAGCGGATACCGGTTTCACATCATCGGGTACAATGAAAGGCGGGACAACCCTGCCGAATCCGGCTGTCAGCTGAATACTCAGTTTGCAGCCATGGGCATGAACCGTGTCAGCCAGTTTACGCATTGCGGCAACATGGTTATCATCCGTCATGGTCAGGAGCTCCTTCGCACAGGGCTCAAGCTCTTTTGAAACAAACACCATCTCCGTTGTTATCATACCCGTACCGCCGGCTGCTCTGGCACCATAATACGCCCGAATCCGCTCACCCCAGTACTCCTTGGTGCCATGATCGCAAATTCCGCGAACACCCATAGGCGCCATAATAATGCGGTTTTTAATCTCAAGATTTCCTATAAATCCCGGTTCCAGGAGTTTCATATTTAAGCCTCCTTAATGATTTTTCTGAAGTTGATTTTTCATCTATTAGCACAAAAACCTTTTTTTAGCATATAAAAGATAACAAAATCCTTTTCAAATGTATATGAGGGTAAACCCGTATTCTCATATAGGGTAAACCCCCAGTTAAAGCTTTGAGATTTTTTTAAAATATGATATTTTTGCTGAGGTTTGAAGCTGAACCTGCTTTTTTATCATAAAAACAATACGGTTCCTGTCTAAAACCATAAAAACTAGGTCCGTTAATATTATTAATTCAAAAAACAAGGAGACGCTCATGACAAAACTTACCGGAAAAGCAATGCCCTGGGAAAAACAAAGAGACCTGCTGATCGAAGTCGCTGCAATGAAGCTTCCCCGGTTATACGCTTCCCTCGAGGAAACCTATGGCGCGGAAAAAGGCAGACAGATATATGATGAGATGTTTGAAACCAATTTTCAAAAACGGGCAGCAGTATTCAAAGACAAAAATATTATTGACATCATGATGGCAGAAATCGACATCTTTCCGGCAATGGGCTGGGATATCTGGATTGAAAAAATGGAAGAAGACGGCAAGGAGGTCTGTTATGAGCATCTCGGGAAATGTCCGCACCTTGAAGGAACCCGGAAATACAAGATGCCTGATCCCTGTGACCTGATCTGCGGAATGGACTGTAGAATGGGTCACAAATACAAGGTCGGCAAATGGGAACAGATCAGTCATATGCCCTCCGGCGACAAAGAGTGCTGTTTCAAAATAACCCCGGCCGAATAAGCGCTTTTTCAGCTTACGGCGGCAAATACGGTTTTCTGAGCAAAAAGGAGTAAAAGATGAAAGACAACTTAATCGGCATCATCTCAGACACACACGATAACAGACCTAATATTAGAAAAGCCGTAAGCATATTTAATCAGAGAAAAGTCAGTCTTGTGATCCATGCCGGGGATTTTATCGCTCCTTTTACCTGTCTTGATTTTAAAGAACTTAACTGCAAAATGGAAATGGTCTTTGGCAATAATGACGGTGAAAGAATAGGTCTTTCAAATGCATTTAGAGACCTGGGAACCCTTCTACCGGGGCCCAGGTCTTTTTACGTAAATGACAAAAAAATTCTTTTGATGCATGAGCACGAATGTGTGGAAGAATTTATAGGAGCAGGGTCATCAGACATTATAATCTATGGTCACACCCACGAAACAGATATCAGGAAAGGAACACCCCTTGTCATAAACCCGGGAGAGGCCGGGGGCTGGCTCAAAGGAAGATCAACGATCGCAGTTCTTGACACAGATACAATGGAGACAGAACTTATTGATCTTTAAATTGTCCAGAACAGTTTTTACTTTTGTTTTAAGCTATCCTTAAACATGTCAAATGGAATGTTTTTTGTGACGGATCATTATAAGCATTACGCGAAGGGTCTGGAAGGTTAAAACAAAAAAGGGGGTGTCTGTATAGACACCCCCTTTTTAATAATATTAAAAAAAACGGTTCTTCAACAGAATCTGTGGTTAACGGACAAAGGTTAAGACATGTAACGTCTTGTAATTATGTTTATTTTTATGGTTTTTGGTTTATGCTTTTTTGACTTTGGTTTTTCAAGGGTTTTAAATCCCATACAACGCGGCCGAACGGAGTGTTTGACTGTGGAAGAAGGGTCTAAACTGTCTGAGCGAAGCGAGTTTTTGGACCCGCCACAGGCAAATGCGGAGGGAGGGAAGCCGAAGGCCAAAATTGTGGGCGGCCTTTCTTTTGCTTCGTTTTCTTTGGCCGCCAAAGAAAATGAAGGGACTTATGTTTCTACTAATATCTATATGTTTACCCACAGATTTTGTCGATGATCCATATTTTTATGTAGCACCTTTTTTCCTGAAGTTCACCTCTATTTTGTTTAAAATGGGTTGATAAGATGTTTCAAAAATAAGGAGGATTAAAAAGACAGGACATTTTCTGCTTACATCAATACAGCACCGCAATTAATCTTAACAAATTGCAAAGTCAATAGTTCATTCAATTGACCGGAATTTTACAAATATCTTTTCACGTTGTTCCGGTAATCTGAAAAAATAAGGGTATAAAAGCTTCAATCTATCTCTCTTAAGATTCTTTTTGCAAAAGTACTTAAGGTATCATCCCTGGCACCCATAACTGCATAAGCATCACCCGGCCCTGTCATTTTTTTAATACGTGACAGTGCATCTTTCCGGCTTTCAAGGCAGATGCATTCTGGGCCCTTAACCTGATTTAAAAGATCACTTGAGGATATGCTCCGGTCTGCGGTTCCGCCGGCATCATAAATCGGAAGACACATCAGAACATCTTTTTTCTCCATTGAGATGCTGAACGCTTTTGCCAGATCTTCTAAGAGAAATCGGGTCGGCCCGTAACCATGGGGCTGAAAAACGACAATAAGCCTTTTGCCCGCTTTCTTAAGAACAGACAGAGAAGCCAATATTTTATCTGGATTATGGGCAAAATCATCAACCACCGTAACCCCTTTTTTCTCGCCCGCAAGCTCCAGTCTGCGCCTTATGCCTTTAAAAGAAGCCAACCCTTTTTTTATTATTTTAGTATCAATATTAAGAGATGAACAGACTGCAATAGCTGCAAGAGCATTACAAACATTATGTTTTCCGGGAACCTTCAGTGGAAAAGATGTGCCCCCGCAGTCAAATATTGTTTTCCACCCTGAAAATTTTATGTTCTCCGGATAAATATCATTTTTTTTATTTAAGCCGAAGGTAATTATATTCTCTGCTTTTAGTTTTGAAGTTTCTTTGCAGTCCCCGTTTAGGATAAGACTCTTTTTTGTTTTTGCTGCAAAAACCTTAAACAGTTTTTTCAGCTCTTTTATCTCCTTATGGTCCCTGGAAATATTTGTGACAACACCGATATCAGGAGAAAAGCGGACAATACTTCCGTCGCTTTCATCCACTTCTGAGACCATAAATCGGGAACTTCCGCCTTTTGCATTACCCAGAGAAGAAGCAGACACATACTGCCTGATGATGCCGCCGTTTACGACCCCTGGATCCATCCCGGCACAATCCATAACTGATGCGACCATGCCGCAAACAGTGCTCTTACCGCTGGTTCCCGCTATCCCAATACCGGACAGCCCGTTAAAAAGGCTGGAAAGAAGTTCTGCTCTGTGGAGAATCGTAATCTCAAGCTCTTTTGCTTTTTTAAGCTCCGGACTACTTTTTTCTATCGCAGTCGAGACCACAACAAAGTCTGTCTTTTTTGATATTTTTTCACCATTTTGAGAAAAAAGGCAAATTCCCTGTTTTTTCAGTTTATTAAAAAGCCTGCTGTTTACTTTTCTGTCAAAATTTCTGTCAGACCCGCCGACCCGGTGCCCCTGTTTTTTAAGCACCTGGGCAAGAGCACTCATTCCGCTCCCGCCAATACCTGAAAAATAGTAGTTCTTTAAATCTTTTTTTTTCATTATTTTACATAGTTCTTGCAGATAATTAAGATAAAAGGGCTATAAGAAACACCAAAAAAAAGTAAAATATTTAAACCAATTTTGTTTACATATTATCAAAACAGGATTATTATTAACAGTTAAAACGAATGGTCAAAATTTTTACAATTCACACAGACAATTAAAACAAGTTAAGCCGTATACGGTTAAAAGGAACACACACCATGGATTTCAAAGAATTGGGTACAAATATTGGCCTGGAAGAAGATGAGTACATTGAAATGATGGAACTCTTTATCGAGTCAGGCGGAGGAGATCTTGTAAAGCTTGAAACAGCCATAAACGAAGGTAATGCTGAGAAGGCGCATGAATCTTCCCATTCACTTAAAGGATCCTCCGGGAGCCTGGGACTTGACACGATATTTGAAATTTCTAAATCGATTGACGATACCTTGCGCACGGGAAAGCTTGACGGTGTCAATGAGATGGTTGTAAAATTAAGAGACGAGTATGAAACCCTTAAAAGTGTTATTTTAAAAAGTATCGAAAATAAAAGCTAATTTTTTTCAGCTTCTGAAAATATATTCTTCTGTTTCCAGCCTTCCCTTTCAATCAGCTTTTTCACAAAAGGATCAACCGTAAGATTCTGCATATCAAAGCCCTGAAGTGCATCCACAAAAACATCTATTTTTTCAGAAAGATGGAGATTTTTATCCACAATAACCCGGTATTCCCCCTCAACCTTACACAGACCGCCTTTCACATTATAGGCTGCCTTTTTCATGCTTACACTGCATATTTTGATGGCAAGTTCATCAGCAATAGTTTCAAGATGCTCTAATACGGAGGATTCCTTCATTTTTTCTTACTCCCGCTTAAAAGTATTTCTTCAATTATTTTTTTACCCTTAACAAGATTCTCCGGTTTCACTTCGAGTGTAATATTATTATCGTACCCTTTCCCCTTCAAATCAAGTAAAATTGAAGAAAAATCTATATTCCCATCTCCCAGAGGAAGATGCAGATCATCTTCAGGGCTGTCACCGCCAAAATTATCGTGGATATGGACATGTTTAATCCGGTCCGGACATTTATTAATAAAACCATAGGACCTGTTCTCTTTTGAAAGAAGCTCCCCGTGCCCGATATCAAGCGTCATTTTAAGCGGGTCTATTTTTTCGAACAGGTATAAAAAGTCAGACCATGACTCACTCAAGTTCTCAATACAAAGAATTATTCCTTTATCTGATGCATAAGAGCTTATCTCGCTTAACAGCAAAAGCTTATCTTTAATAACTGACTTATCAATAAACCTTTCATCCATCCAAAAATGAATGGTAAATATTTTAATTGCAAGCCGGGGCAGACAGTCAATAATCAGCTTTAATTCCGGCAAAAGTTTCTTTTTTAATATTTCCGGCTCCCAGGCATTACCCTCCTCAGGACCATGCGCCAGATAAAAAACACCGTACTCTTCTTTGATTCTTTTAAGTGTTTCAAACTCTTCCTTAAAAAATTTCAAAGAATCAATCACACTTATTTCGACAAAAGGAAAACCCATCTTTGCAATTTGTTCAGCTTCTCCGATATTGTGTGCCCGTCCGCCTATTTTCATTAAGTCTCTTTTCTGTCTGTTTGTAATCAGTAAAGCAAATTCAAGAAACCTCTGGATAGCAAACTAATAAGTTCCAAATATAATATTATTTTCACCATAGAAAAATCAATATATTTTATTACTGAAGGGAAACAAACTTCTGCGATTTAAGAGGTGCCTCGGGCACTTTACTTTGATATTTTTAAATGGCAAGATGTTTATGTTTTCAAATAATTGTATAAAAATATCCGGAAATAAATATGGCTTCATTGGGTGCTTTCAGATATGATACGTTCCTTGCTCCTTCGGAAAAACCTGCGTTAAAAAATGGCGGGGGGGACAGCTTGCTAAAGTATCCGGAACTGTTCTGGAAATTGGTGCAGGTACAGGAGCAAATATAGAGTTCTACACAGCTAATGTAACCAAGCTCATCCTTTCTGAACCGCAGGACCACATGATGTCAAAACTTAAAGACAACCTGCCAAATTCATTAAGAATTACTTCAGGCCGGATTTACCCTTGATGAAATAACCTGTGAAGAGATAAAAAGAGCATTACCCGTTTTAAGCCCCGCTATCCGGGGCTTTGCATATAAATCATAAAACGGCCCAAAGAGTCAGTCGTCTAACGAACCGGCAATACGTAGTACTCGACCAATAGCGGGAGAACTGAATATTAGAGCATTTTTATAACGTGTAGCCATATGTTTTAAGTGACGGCTGGTGAAGTTCAATCTAATGTCAAAAGCCAAAGTTCAAATGACAAATGAATGCCAAAAAAGAAAAAGCACAAAAAGGATAAATGAGTTTGGCATTGGTGTTTTTTAGTTTCATTTGACATTTTTAATTTGAACTTTGAAATTTCATGTTTATCCGTTAAAACCATTCAAACAGCAGCCCAGCTGTCCCGAGGCTATAGTAAAACAGAAACTGCCCTAGCATAAGGTATCTCAGGCACTGTCCAGGTAACTAAAGGATAATCGGAAGCCAACTTTGTCGGCGGGTCTGTACCTATCCCCTCCAGTTCCTCTATTGTGGGCAGCCGCCAGTCACCTTCAGAAGATCCATCACTTAATCCACATTCTCCGTTTTTCAGTTCGACCTCGGATAAGGTTGCATTGTCCCAGGCCAGCTTGCCATAACAGTCAGCGTTCTGCAACCAGACCGAACAACACTTCTTAATAGCGTCAGTAATCATCCATCCCTCTGAGATTAGGCCTTAACCGGCTTTCTAACATTAGCCATTAACAGTCTGGTACTAGAAAGGTAGAAAAGGAAACCACTTTTTAATCTGGTAAAAATTACCGGTTTCAACCCCCACAAGAAATAAATTACTTCCCATAACAGCCATTGATTCCTGCTGTCCTAAAAAGAAGAATTTTGACATTAGAGAAAAAGAGTATTCTTTCTGCCAGAAATAACACTCAAAAATCCCGTAATAGGTGAGAAGATACAAAACACCCTCGGGAGACAGGGAAGCATCTGTAATAGAAAAAATAACCGGCAGCCTGCCCTCCGCCATAGCAGTCTGAGAAATTTCGGAATCACCTGAAACATCAACACTGACTATCCTTGCCTTTTTAAACTCTACAATTGAAATCTTTTCAAACAAGTAAATGCGTTCATCCCTCATAACTGCAGCTTCAACATCCATAGGCCCTTCTGGATAACTGACATGAATAATCTGCAGAACATCAAGAATCCTGGTCTCATCAATCAGATCAGGACGTACCCTGAACAATTTTATATTATCTCTTTTTGCATCATTATCACCCACGTCAAGAATCCAGAGATCTCCGTCAGCTGTTAATATCAATGCCTCCCAATCAATATTTTCTACCCCTGCAATATCAATTAAGGATATATCATTATCCTCTAATCTTACCCGGGCTATTTTTGCCCCACTATCGCCGTCGCCAAGTACCCAGACAATACCCTCATCATGATTATATACTGCTGAAGAAACCTCCGTTATTTCAGGTAAAACATTAAACAAATACCTGCCCGTTTCCAATCCGGCAAAAGCTTTTGAGTCATCCTCCTGTGCAAACACCTGAACAGGTGAAATATAAACAAAGAATAAAACAAAAAAGCAGTATGTGCGTAATAAAGATTTCATTGTCAGGCTTTGATCTTTTATTGCTTATTTATGTTATTACCGGACCACAGGGTTAATTAGGGACACTTCCCTATTTATTGTTTTCTCATCGGTGGTCTACCCACCCTCTTTGCGACAAGCGGTCTATCAAGTTTTTTCTCTAAACGTTGTACAAAATTCTTACTGCCAAGAGGTCTGCCGGTTGATGTTGCTTGTTTAATCAAAATTGCTTCGTCTGGATTCTCCTTTTTTAACAGTTTACTGTACAATGGCCGAAAAAATCTGTTCTGCCAGAGTCTTCCACTACGGCTATATTTCCGATTGATATAC
>CAYLYF010000050.1:0-27928 GCA_964387595.1 uncultured Thermodesulfobacteriota bacterium
GGATTTTCAAGTGGCCACAGGTGGGGGATTTTGGGTGGCCATCGGGGGTAAGAAAAAAAAGGCTATGGCCATGCTATGAAAACAGAATGTACATACAGACCGCATCCGCTATTAATCTTCCTGAAAAATACAGCGAGATCCCCATTGACAGTATCCTGGAAATAAAACGGGTAAAATCCTTCTGGTGGTTTTAAGCGCAACACTTCAAATAATTACAATCGATCAAACCCCTGCTTACCCCCCATATCTATAATTTTAATATATTTATCAAATATTATAATTGAAAATAATGAAATAACTGATATATATGTTATAATTTTAATATATCAGTAAACAACCTTTTAAGCTTTCCCTGAAAATTAATTTTAAAGGAGCGTCTTATAAATGAAAGTACAGATACCCAAAAAACACATCGAAGATGCAATATTAAAATACAAACGTGATTTTAAGAAGAAAACCAAAAAAGACGACAGTGAAGATCCTAAAAAAATTATTATGATTTCAAGACAACAGGGAACCGGCGGCAGAATCATGGCAGATGATCTGGCTAAAAAAATGAACATTACGCTCTGGGGAAGACAGATCCTTGAAGTTATTGCGGATCAGTCCGGTTGGGACTATCAGGCACAGATGTTTGACGCTTTAGACGAAAAAGCGCAAAACATTATCGATGCTTTTGTTTCTGATTTTCTGGGTAAGGCGGCAAAAGATTCCTATTTTCACCTTCTGCCCAAAGCAATCTATGTTATCGCCCAGAACGATGCAATCATCCTGGGCCGGGGTGCACATCTTCTACTCCCGGATGCTTTCACCGTACATATAAAAGCTTCTTTTAAAACAAGAGTTGAAAATATGATCAAATATGAGAAGATGCATGAAAAAGAAGCAATATCAAAGCTGACTCAAAATGACAAAGAACGAGACACCTTTATTAAAGAATTTGCAAAAAAACTCGGTATTAAAGAAAGTCCCTACAATTTTGACCTTGTAATCAATACAGACAGGTTCAGTATGTCAGACGCAAGCTCAATCATCCTCCATGGATTTGAACTGTACAATAAATGATACTCCCCGCACCCGGGTGCGGGATCTGCGCGACACGCTCCCGATTAACAACTCAAGGTAAAAAATAACGGGGCCAGTTCTACTCCGTTATCACGCTGCTATGGTACTCCTCCAGTTTTTTAAGTGCTGCTTCAGCATTAAGCCCTTCAGCCATAAATCCTGAAACTTTTTTTGCAAATATTGCTTTTAACATTTCAATATTTTCAAGGTTGGAATCGCGAATAAGCTCAAGATAATTAAGATCAACCTGAATTCCTTTATCAAGACAGTGTTTTAGGAGCGTATTTAAGTCCTGCCTGACTGCACAGCAATAACATATATCATACGCAAGTGAAAACATCGCTTCAAGCTGATCAGCATCAAAATTTTCTTCAATTTCATGTCGATAATCCGCCCTGAATTCCTGTAGTGTATAAACCATTTCACCTTTTGCTACCTGTTCACAACTAAATCCCCATTTCATTAACCATCTCCCTAGAATACACGAATCTTTTATTTAATAAGTTTTAAATTTCTCAATTATAGTTTCCATCTCTTTTTCATCTATCAGAACAGGATCACCCAAAGACCCGATTTTAATATATATCTCGGCACAATACTCAACAATCTCAGCAATGTCAAATGCCTGTTTTAATGATTCGGCTCCGGCAATAAGCCCATGATTTGCCAGAAGTGCGGCTTTTCTGCCTTCCATTGCTCTGCAGGCATTAACAGCAAGCTCTTTTGTCCCGTATGTGGCATACTCAGCGCACCTGACATCTTTTCCTGCAAAACCAATAAGATAATGAACAGGAGGAATTCCAATTCTAAGACATGATATGGATGATGTACAGATGGAATGGGTATGAACAATTGAACTTATTTCACTTCTTTTTTCATAGATCATCAAATGCATATCAATTTCACTTGAAGGTTTATTAACAGAATCAACGATCTCTCTCGACAAATTTACAACCACAACATCTTCAGGTTTAATATCGTAATAATCCATACCACCCGGACTGATCGCAACTAAATTTTCCCCGCGATTGTAAATACTTAAATTACCACCGGTTCCCTTAACCAGTCCGTTATCAATCATTTTTCTACCGTATGCTGACACCTGTTCTCTTTCTTTTTTTAAAAGCATATCCTCTCCTGTTTCTTAAATATAAAAAAACACAACCCGGGATCACAAAGTCTGCATTATCATTTGCGGTTCGAACGATATAATCATACCAGACAATTCAAAAGTTAACCCGGATAAAATTAATTTATTAACTAAAAATATAAAGCAGCGGAAACTAAAATTTAAACCGGGATATAGTTATAACAGGGATAATCATATCAGTTACCCGTCAAAGACTGTTCTTATTTAGCAAGATGATCTGGTACCTGGATCCGGAAACATGGCAGATACTCTATTCTGACAGATATGACAGGCACGGAAAATTATGGAAAGTGCTTGATCAGCTCGGTTTTGTGACAACCGGTTATAAAGGCGTTATCGTTGATTATTTCGCCGGTAGGAAAATGATTGATATCCAGAGAACACACTCAACCATTGCCATTGGAGACTTTGCTTCTGGGATTCCCCTCAAACAGAATATATTCTGTCTTCAATACCTGCAAAAACACGGGTATTGATTCTTGAACACATTATGATATCGAATTATATCCGCAAACCTGATATAAAAACCATAATTTTTCATTATTAAATCATTGACATTTTACAGGTCAGGATGTTCAGCCATACTATTCCCACCAGGCTGACAGCATTTTTTTTAGATCATTTTTATCCGGATAGAAGGAATGATCAAGAGCTGAAAGGTTCATTTTTTTCAGATCATCTTCTGTAAATCCAAATTCACTGACCGCTAAGCAATATTCATCCGTAAGACACAGGGCAGAAACTGCGGGATCATCTGTACTCAGACAAAAAAGAACACCTGAATCCTTAATCTGCTTAACAGGATGCGCCTTTAAAGATGGAACCACACCGGTATGCAGGTTACTTGTAATACAAACCTCAAGCATCACATTTTTTTCACGTAGAAGATCCATCACTTTGATGTTTTCAATAGACCTGATTCCATGTCCGATCCTATCTGCGTGATATTCTTCAACAGCCTCTTTTACGTTAACAGATGAACCGGCTTCACCGGCATGAATGGTAAGTCCAAGGCCTGATTTCTTAACGATTTCAAAAAGACCTGAAAAAGGACCGGCAGAATTTGATATTTCATCACCGGCAATATCAAGTCCACAGAAAAATTTGTCCTGCATGTTAAGTGCAAGCATTACAGTTTTTTCAGCTAAATCAACACCAAAATCTCTGCTTATCGTCAAAATTGGAGTTACAATTATATTAAATTCTTTTGAAGCTTTTTCAATAGCCTCTTTGATCCATAAAATAACATCTTCTTCATTAAATTTTTTATGAACTGCAAAGTGGGTGGGGCTGAAACGAAGCTCAAGATATTTCACATTATCTAAAGACGCATCCTTAACTGCTTTATATGTAATTGCCTGTATTGCATCACTTGACTCATAAAACTCTCTAAAAATCCTAAACCGGCTTAAAAAGTTTTTAAAATCATGAATACCTGTATTTGTCTGCAGCATCGGCCTAAGTTTATCAAGATCATATGAAGGCAGATTTCCGCCATATTTCTTTGATACTTCAATAAAGGTCTCAGGCCAGACACTGCCTTCAAGATGGCGATGAAGATCAACCTTGGGAAATAATTTCAAATCATGAAAAAAACTATTTTTTTTCATAAAAAATAAACTATAATGTTTACAAAAAATATAGTACTTTAATCTATTAAATATTCTATTGATTTATAACATCATTATAACATTAAAATTAGCCATTAAAATATAATGAAAAAGAAAAATTGTATATTAATATTTACAGCTATACTTTCTCTCGCCCTGCTTTTACTTAACTGCTCAGATAGGGATAAACCTCCTTTTATTAAAGCCGAAGTTACAGATGCGGCTGGAAACACAACAGTTGTTAACAATTTCAGACTTTTATACTGGTGGGAAGAAAGAAATGAAACCCCTTATTTAAAACCTCACACCCTTTACACCAAAGAACTAATAGCTGTGATTATGACACCGCTAGACAATAACCCTAAAAGAGTCAAAATATCCACTGAAAAATTTCCTTTACCGGATCTTAAATCCATAACAATTCTAGCCGGAACAACAGGATACGAACTAAGCATTAAAACTAAATCCGGAGATAAAAGGTCAGCCTCGAACCAGTTCCCAAGGTCGCTTAAAAAAGATAAGGATTCAGGCATTGCAGACAATTTACTGTATGCATATGGTAAAGTGATGAAAAACAACAGGGAAGATGAATTTAAAAAGAGTTTTAATATTCTTAAGGAAATAAAAATCCTTGAAGTAAAAACTGTTAAAGATTAAATATTTATAAATCTGTAAAAAGCAAAAGATCAGCCGTTAAAATTAAAGGTTCTGAGATTTTCGTTTTAACGTTACTCCAGTATTCACAGACCCTGTTTAATTAAAAAGCCTTAAAGTCTCAGCGTACCGTCCACGCCTGATACTACAAGATTATATACAATCTTAGTTTAATAGATGACGTTTTTCTGCGGCCATCCACTAGACATAAAAACCTGTCCTGCCTGATCAATAATTAAAGCTTCAACATCAGAAAGACCATTAACAAGCCCTATTCCTTCCTTCGTATTCATCACAAAAAGAGCAGTGGATAAAGCATCGCTTTCAATACCCGTTTTAGCAATAACCGTTACAGACTGATGACGGTCCACCGGCATACCCGTTCTGGGATCAATAATGTGGGAAACTCTCTTATTTTTGTTCATATAAAACTTTTCATAATCCCCGGAAGTTGATACTGCACAATCCTTTAATTCAACATATGACAGAAAACGGTCTTTTTTTCTGGGGTGCCGGATACCTATCTTCCACAAAGAAGCATCAGGTTTGTTTCCGCTGGCAACAATAGTCCCCCCGGCAGTCACAAGCACATTTTTAAACCCCTTTTTTTTAAGCAATTTCATAGCACAGTCAGAGACATACCCTTTAGAAAACGCACCCACATCAATAGTCATATGTTTTTTTAACAGTTTCGCGCGCCTTAAGGTTTTTGGGCCTTCATTTGAAAGCTCCAGCTTTAGCGATCTATAGTCTACCAGTGCTTTATATTTTTCGATATCCTCCCTGGAAGGATACTCTCTATCAAGACCTGCCTCATCTTTGGCAAACCCCCAAAGCTTTAAAAGAGGCCCCACCGTAAAATCAAAGGCGCCTCCTGACATTTCTGCAAAGCCAACCGCAAAATTAAGAGCTTCCATAGTCTCGACGCTTACAGGTACATATTGACCGCCGGCATTTATATTTATTTTTGATATTTCACTGGCCGTATTATAATTATTTAAAAGAGAGTTCACTCTTTCCATTTCCGCAAATATATCATTAAACAATTTTTCAGAATTATTCGCACAGACTTTTATTTCAACAAATGTATGAAGCATCCGTATAGATCGAGCCGTAATTTCCGGTGATCCTGAACATATAGAAATACAAAAAAACAGATTCATTAACAAAAACAATAGAAAAAAAGACGGCATTTTTTTATAAAATACAGAAATAGTTACCATGTCAATTCTCATAATGAAAAATTAAAAACTTTAAAACCTTAAAAAGACGCGTATTCTTAATTAAACAACAATTGCTTTTTTATTGCAATTAATTATAATTGTAAACGTTCTATCGCAACTCATTTGATAATTAACATCTATTCTAAACAGAGCATATGACAGTAAATAAAACTTATTTCATTTCAGATGTTCATCTCACCATAGATCCCGATCCCAAAAGAAAACTATTTATATCTTTTTTGGAGATGGTTATAAAGCAGCAGGCTGACCTTTACATCCTTGGTGATTTTTTTGATTTTTGGGCAAATAATAAAAATGTTCTGATGCGCTACAATAATGTTCTATCTAAACTTGCAGAGCTCACCTCACAAGGATCAAAAGTTGGATTTTTAATTGGAAACAGAGATTTTTTAGTAAATAAAAAAACTCTAAAAAATTTCGGCATAGCGTATCTGGGAGAAGAAACAAAAATCCTGCTTGGCAGTAAAAAAATCTTTCTGGCCCACGGCCATACGCTGTGCAGATCAGACCTTAAATTTTTAAGATACAAAGAGAAAGTTTGGCCTCTTTTTAGATTCCTTGATAGATTCCTTCCCGGAATCATTGAAAACTATATCGCAAATAAGTTCATTCGCAAGAGCAAAAAAGTAATCGCAGGACAGGCCGCAGAAAATTTCGAAATAACATTAGAGCTTTTAAAACATCATTTTAAATCAGGAATTGATGCTATCATCTGCGGACATATCCACAAACTGGAAGAAAATATTATTGATGGTAAAGAATTTTTCTCACTCCCCGCATGGGAAGATGATAAAGGATGTTATTTGCTTTTTGAAAACAACACGTTTAACATAAGTCACTTTAAAGGATAATAAATGCGCAAAAATATTATTAACGGATTATCTTTTTATTTTTTTGGTCACCTTAAAACCCACAAAGAACTTTATCATGCAGTATCAACAAGACAAGGCGGGCAAAGTTCTGCACCTTACCACTCATTAAACCTTGGAATAAATACAGAAGATCTGCCTGAAAATATAATTTCAAACCATCTCAAAATCAGCAGGGCCTTAAATTTTAATCTTTCAGGTCTTGTCTCCTCAACTCAGGTCCATCAGGACAAAATACTTTCATTAAAGAAGAAACCTGGAAAAGAAAATGCTACGGCACTCGGCAGTTGCTATCACGGATTTGATTCAATCATTACAAATCAATCTGAGACAACACTTTTAATAAGGATTGCTGACTGTGCTCCGATATTGATCTATGACCCGGAATTAAAGGTTACAGCAGTCGTCCATGCCGGTTGGAAAGGAACAGTATTAAAAATAGCATCTAAAACAATTAATAAAATGATAAATGAATTTGGCTGCCTGCCTGAAAATATAAAAGCCGGTATCGGACCTTCAATCGGAAAATGCTGTTACCCGGTGAATAACAAAATTGCCGACCAGTTCAGATCCGGACTGGAAGAACATAAATGTTTTGTTGAAGATATTAATACTTCTCCTCACATCAACTTAAAAGAAGCCAACAGGATTCAGCTGATACTTGCCGGTGTGCGCGAAGGCAATATTGAAACTGCAGAATTTTGTACATCCTGCAGCTCAAACATCTTCTTTTCGCACAGAAGAGAAAAGGGAAGGACCGGAAGATTTGCGCTTCTTGCCGGGCTTAGAACCTCCGGATAAAACAGGGCTTTTCCTTGGCCTGATCTGAAGAACGGTATCCTTCTTACCCAACCGCTGAACTTTGCCCGGATAATCAATAGTATAGTGAAGCCCCCTGCTCTCTTTTCGTTTTAATGCAGAACTTATGATGATATCTGCAACTGTAGCAATATTTCTCAATTCGATAAGATCTGAATTAATTATAAAATTCCAGTAATAGTCTGTTATTTCTTTTTGAAGAAGATTAATCCGTGTTTTAGCACGCTGAAGCCTTTTATTCGTTCTGACAATTCCCACATAGTTCCACATCAACCTCCTGATCTCATCCCAGTTATGGGTAATCACAACAGATTCGTCACTATCCATTGCTTTCCCGGAATCCCACGGAGCTATATTTACAGTCGGGTATGACCGCTCATCAACCTGCTGAACAGATTTTATCGCTGCACGGTGAGAATAAACCAGTGCTTCAAGAAGGGAATTGCTGGCAAGTCTGTTTGCTCCGTGAAGACCCGTACAGACAACCTCTCCTGAAGCAAAAAGGCCTGTAATATTTGTCTCACCGAAGTCATTAACGAGTACACCGCCACACACATAATGTGCTGCCGGGACAACAGGAATAGGATCCACTGCCATATCAAAATTAAAGGAGAGGCATTTTTCATAAATATTCGGAAACCGCTTTTTTAAAAAAGCGGTACTCTTACTGGAAATATCAAGGTATACAGCTTCATCACCACTCTTTTTAAGCTCCAAATCTATTGCACGGGCCACAATATCTCTGGGAGCAAGATCTTTCAAGTGATGATAATCTTTCATAAAGGGTTTACCGTTATTCAGTCTTAAGATAGCACCCTCGCCCCGGACCGCCTCAGAAATAAGGAAATTCTTAGCCTGAGGATGATGAAGACAGGTCGGATGAAACTGAATGAATTCCATATTTGCTACACGGGCTCCGGCACGATATGCAGCAGCAACACCGTCACCGGTTGAAATATCAGGATTACTGGTATAAAGATATGTCTTACCTGCGCCACCAGTTGCCAGCAGGGTTACTTTTGATATAAACGTATGTACATCATTCTTTTTTCTATCAAGCGCATATACTCCAAAACAGATGTTTTTTAATATATTTTTTTGCCCCATCTTCTTTGCGGTAATGAGGTCAATACAAATATGATTTTCAAACATCCTGATATTTGGAGATTTTGCAATTTTCTTTAATAGTATTTTTTCAACTTCCTTTCCGGTTATATCACCGGCATGAAGTATCCTCCTTCGGGTATGACCGCCCTCTTTACCAAGATCAAAAGATACATTTTTACCTCTCCCTTTTTTCGTAAACGGAACCCCCCAGTTTAATAGATCCTTTATTCTGGCCGGGCCCTCACTGACAACTTTCTTAACAACATCCATCTTACACAAACCGGCACCCGCTGTTATTGTGTCTTCAATATGAGAGCTAAATGTATCTTCAGGATCCATAACGGCTGCTATGCCGCCCTGGGCATAATTTGTATTCGATTCCCTTCTGTCCTTCTTGGTTATAATCGTTACACTGCCATAAGGAGAGACCTTTAATGCGTAAGTCAGTCCGGCAATACCTGAGCCAACAATCAGAAAATCAGTTTTTATTTCCATTATTTATTCACAATTCATGTTAATATATTATTAAATCTTACTACTCAGAATATAAAATAGCAACATAGAATTGTACTATCACTACGGCATGTCAGAATAAATTCAGTAACCCACAGAAGCCGGCAAATACAAAACTTTGGGAAATCCTCCTGAGGGAACAATGACTTAATAATTCAAAAAATTCAAAAGGAAACATTCCTGACTTAAAAGTAAAAAATTTTTACCCCGAAGGAGACATTAATAGCCATGCTTATTCTTGGAATCGAATCCTCCTGTGATGATACCGCAGCATCAATAATAAAGGATGAAAAAGCAGTCCTGTCAAACATCATTTCTTCACAGGTTGAATTCCATACAAAATACGGCGGGGTTGTTCCGGAAATCGCGTCACGAAAACATCAGGAATGTATTATACCTGTAATAAAAGAATCTCTCCTGAAAGCAAAAGTTACCCTTGATGACATAGACGGTATAGCCGTCACTCAGGGTCCGGGTCTTGTGGGGTCGCTTCTGGTGGGTATTAATGTTGCGAAGAGCATTGCATCATCAAGGAAACTGCCGATTATCGGAGTCAACCACCTTGAGGGCCATATGCTCGCACCTCATCTGGAAAATGATATTCCCTTCCCCAATATTACCCTTGTCGTCTCAGGCGGACATACAAATATTTACCGGGTCCGGGATTTTGGAAAATACCATCTGCTTGGAAGCACAAGGGATGATGCTGCCGGAGAAGCCTTTGACAAAGTCGCTAAACTGCTCGACCTGGGTTATCCCGGTGGGGTTGTCATAGACCGGCTTTCAAAAAAAGGGGACCCTTCATCTATTTCTTTTCCAAGACCCATGTTAAAGGACCGATCTTATGATTTCAGCTTCAGCGGACTTAAAACAGCAGTACGATATTACATTGACAAAATTCCGGAAAATGAACTTACGGATGATAAGATCAATAATATATGTTCAAGCTTTCAGACAGCCGTTGTGGATATTCTCACGTCAAAAACAATCCGGGCCGCTATAGAACATAATGCCAACACAATAACACTAAGCGGCGGAGTCGCGGCAAACTCCCTTCTTCGCTCTCAAATGGTTAAGAAAGCTGCTGAGCATAAGATAAACGTCTTTACGCCTTCCTTATTGCTGTGTACTGATAACGCGGCCATGATCGCTTTTGCAGGTTCAAAAAAAATTAATACGGCCTGCAGTTTCCCGTATTCTTTAAATGCAATATCAAGATGGCCGCTTTAAAACAAGCTAGAGCATTTTTATAACGTGTAGCCATATGTTTTAAGTGACGGCTGGTCAAGTTTAATCTAATGTCAAAAGCCAAAGTTCAAATGACAAATGAATGCTAAAAAAGAAAAAGTACAAAAAGGATAAATGAGTTTGGCATTGGTGTTTTTTAGTTTCATTCGACATTTTTAATTTGAACTTTAAAATTTCACGTTTATCCGTTAAAACCGTTCAAACGGTAGCCCAGCTGTCCCGAGGCTATAGTAAAACAGAAACTGCCCTAAAGGTAATCAACTAATAGCTCGTACAGGAAAAACAACCGGTAACCTTTTCCGATATAAATAACTTCCTTTATGCACTATGCAATTACCCAAGCTATGAAACAATACCTAAAATGTTCATAAAAATATTTATTTTAATTATCGTCCTGATACTTAGCTTTACCTACCTAATGCTATATCTAAACACCCATCATCCCAGATATTTTCTTACCACAACACCTGCTGAACAGGGTATTCAATTTGAACAGATATCATTTAAAACAAATGATCAGATCAGACTGAACGGCTGGTTCATCCCTGCCGTAAGCAGTCCCGGAGCGCCGACAATTATTATTGCTCACGGTCTGGGCGCATCAAAATCTGATTTTGTAAACCTTTCAGGTGTTCTCTGTACAAATGGGTTTAATGTCCTGTTATTTGATTTTAGAGCGCAGGGTGAAAGCAATGGCAAATCCTGTTCCCTCGGGCTGAAAGAACAGATGGATATTTCTGCGGCAGTTGATTATGTCCTGTCCAGGCCGGATGTCCTTAATTTAAGAATCGGTCTGTATGGCTTCTCCCTGGGGGGTGCCGCAGGCATCCTTGAAGCCTCAAACAATCAAAAAATATATGCTGTAGCTGCGGATACGCCTTTTGCAAGTCTTAAAAAGATATCTAAAGATGTCATTAAACGCTCTTACCACCTTCCTTCATTTCCTTTTATTTTCCTTGCTAACATCTTCTACAGATTATCCTTTAATGGATGGATGGGGCAGGTCTCACCTTCAGCTGTAATTCACAAAATTTCACCCCGTCCCATTCTTTTAATTTCAAGTGATATTGATGAAATGACCCCTCTTCATCATGCCAAAGAACTACTGAATCATGCAAAAGAACCGAAAGAACTATGGATAATTAAAGGCGCTTCACATGGCGGGACCATTTCTGCAGATAAAGAAAAATACAACCGGAAATTTTTAGATTTTTTCAATAAAGCTCTATCCGTAAAATAATTTGTTTCACAGGAATAGCCGGCGAACAATTAAATAGAATAAAAGCATTACAATCTGATGTTTTAAAAGTCCCCTCTTCTAATACTTCAACGACAAAAGGCATCCGAACAGTTTTCAGATATCATACAGTTAAAAACAAATCACAAGCACACAATTTAGAATCTCTTATAACCGCATCCTGATCTTAGCTTAACATTCATAAAATCACATATCCGGACCAATATGTGACCCAGGGCAGTTTATGATTTCAATGCCTCACCGAGTTTTTTACCGGCCTCTTCAGCTCTTTTTAGAACCTCAGGAAGATCATCCACATCTTCCATTTTTATGGGCTCAGCCAGCTGTACAACTACATTCATTTTATAAATATCACCCACACAGACTCTTAACGTTTCAATGGCTCTCTCATGTCCGCCGCCGGCAACTGTTGTTACAATAACAGCCGGCTTCCCGGCCATTGGACGCTGACCCAGCCAGGGCATATCAGGATGATAATCCGGACCGATGCCGCGATAAAACACTGCGCTGGACCTGTCAATCACATCTTTTACCGCGCCTGAAACATCCATAAAATAGGTCGGACTTCCGATGATTAAGGCATCCGCCTGAATTATTTTTTCATTAATCTCTGCCATATCATCATCTATGGAACATTTACCTTCATTCATCAGACAATTCCCGCAGCCCGTGCATGGTTTTATATTTTTTCCTGCCAGATAGACCAGCTCAAAATCATATCCGGAGTTTTCCGCAACTTTTTTAACCAGCCTGTTTGTATTACTGATATCCCTCAAACTTCCGCAAATTCCAAGAATTTTCATCATTCCTCCTATTTAATACTGAAGGGCTATGTTTTGAGTTTTACCCATAACCCTTCTATTTTTTCATGAGATCAAACATTATTAATTCTTTCACTAAGCTTCTATCCGGCCTTCAACATCTCCTTTAATCTGGCCTTCTCTTCAGGCGCCCTTCTAAAGGTGATGACATCATCAAACGGACAGGCTTCCATACAGCTGAAACACAGACAGCAGGTTGTCGGCATTTCATTGTCCTGCTTGCGAATATCAATATAAAAAGGACAGACCTCCTCTGCAAGACAGCGTTTACAGTCCCGGCACTTTGATTTATTGTAACGGATACGCCATAAACTGTTATTGCTCGCCAGCCCGCGGTAAGAAGAAAGCCAGCAGAAATGGGTACACAATTTTCTCCAGGGTAAAAGAAAGGATAAGAAGATCAAACCGTACATAAACGCAACCGGATACCATGCTACTTGAGTCAGATCAAAAACCGTTTCCGCAAAAAACATGGGGAACCATGAGAGTAACAGCGTCGCCGGCATCAGCGGTGCGCGCTTATCCACCTCTCCGCTGATATTCATGGCACAGGTATGACTCTGTTCGTCAATCGCTTTCGGCAGTTTAGGGATCGGACGCTTATAGGTCATATTTTTTAAAAGACCGTCCTGAATAGTCGCATTCGGACAGATCCAGCCGCAGACGACCCTTCCAAACAGAAAAGGCAGCAGCGCAACAGTAGACACATGAAACATTGCCCAGAAGAAGAGATCCGGACGTGTACCTTTGATGAAACAGAATGCAGTTACCGAAGCCCATGCCATAAAAAGTGTGATCTGAAAAATAACCCGAAAACTAATAATCGGTAAACGCTGTTTCTTTTTAGGCGTTTCATCAGTATTTCCCAGAAAAAATGCCAGCATCGGAATAAGGCTCAGCATAAAAGTAATAATATACAGATAGATATTGTTCAGACCCGGTATTTTTGCAAGCGGTATTGAAAATGAAACCACCGTCATGGCAAATGTGAACATCCAGATATGTGCGGCACTCTTTAATCGACTTGCGAAATAATCCTTATGGAGCAGGCAGAAAAATGCGGAACCGAAAACAAAAATGAGTCCCGGCTGAATGTATTTTACGGGGCTAAAGAGTCCAACGAGGTATACCGGTATTGCAATATACAGCGTCCATTTATTTATTGTTACAAAAGCATTTTTAGTTATATTCATATTTACAGCCCTCCTTTAATGCGCTGAAATAGCGGCCTGAAGTTTCGGTAAAAGTATACTCCACTCTGCCGTAGTAATTGATAGTCCGCAGGCAAAATACACTGCCACAAAAGCTATCCCCACACCAAGAACACCGTAACGTCTCCAGCCTTTAACACCGGTCCGTTTGCCGAACATCCAGATCGATGTCATATAAAGGATACAGAACATAATGATCTGACCGCGCGGACTCTGAAGCGCACTATTAGTAAGCGCTTCCGCACTCTCTCCCATTCCCAGACTATCAATCACTGTATTTGAAACATGAGACAGGGTCCCGTTCATCACCGCAAGAGGAATCAGCGTAATAGAGGTAAAACGAAGCGAATCGATGTATCTTCGATCACGCAGTACTAAATGCATCACAAGTCCCAAAAGCATTATCACCAGAAAGCCGATCATTGCACCGGACAAGGTTGAAAAAAGCAGCTGTAAACTATGGCTGTCAGTGACTAATATCTTTTTCATCCCCTCCGCTATGTTGATCAAAAAAGCTGGGAACATGGCCCGGTAAAGGTCCAAAGTTGAGTCATGTGCGATACCCCATGCTTTACCAAACATATATCCTGGGATAAATATCTCGCAGAATCTCGCCACTTTTGCGAGGGGTGTTTTATAGGTGTCTTCCATAAATGTCCTCCAATTATTTATATAAAATATATTTTATTTTCTTAATTACTCTCTTTTTTATCATCAACTTCGGATGTTAATATTCCCTTCGCCTTCAGGTAGTTAACATCCTTACTTTTGAGTATATCTTTATCGATCACATCAAGAACGGCATCCTTCTCAAGGAGATTTCTATCAATCATGTATTTTATGTCCTTACCGGAAAGCATTCCCTGTCCAAGCATATATTTTTTAAGAATATCAATTTGTGCGATCTCTTCTTTGAGCTCATCAAGTTCGTGCAGAAGTTCAGCTGCCTCATATTTTACATAAAAAGTCTGAGGTTTTTTCCATTGTCCGCCCATCATCATCAGGGCGACAAATATATACAGAATACATCCGAGCAAAGTCTTTTTCTCAATGGAAGTTGACCGCCATGCCATCCCCAGAATTATAATTGCAACAATAGATGATATAATGGTTACCCAGCTTCCAATGGTGGGCATCAGCTCAAGCGGAATCATGGAAGAATAGTTATCCATATAAAGTTCAAAGGTCCAGATTGATAGAAAGGTCATCATAAATGCACAAACAGAGCTTTTTAAAGCTTTGGTACGCCACAGTATTTTAAGCAATACCCAACCGGTTATCACATAAAAATAACCGCCAATGAGTTTAATATTCATACTGGTAAACTGGGTTACCAGCCCCTTGTCAACCGGCATACTGGCAACCTCACCGATCAGCGGCCATGACACCAGTGCTGCAAAATAACCATACATATAGCCCCGGGATACCTTATTTTCCACACAGGTCCTGTAGAAAAGAACCAGAAATAGAATTGCCAAAAGCGGCATATAGAAAATATTATAGTTTACCACCGGATTCTCTGCCATTCGCAGCGGGATCATGGTAATGACCGACACGATAAAAAACAGCTGCCCTGCCAGGGCGATCAGGATGGTCCGGCCGACACGTTCAGAAATAAGACCGAATAATTTACTCAACATTATCCCTCTCCTTTTAAAATTTATTAACAATACTTTACATGCATTAACTATTAGTTAGCATACTAATTGTTCGCTAAAAAAATAATTGTATTCTAAACTATATAACAAAGTCAAGAATTTTAAGGAATAAAATTATAAACAGGAAATTTAAATATGCTGAATATCTATTTTTCAACGGTACAAAAAAAAGCCCCCTGACCTTTTAACAGCTCAGGGGGCTTTATTAAACAATTATAGGACTGTTCTGCTATTCAATTGGAAATGCAACACCGGGTGCCATAAAGCCCTTGGGATCAACAACCTTTTTAATGATCTTTGCAACATTAAAATGATCAGGACACTCTGTCCAGGTACGGCCGTCCCGGCCGACACCAAGAGGCGCCATTCCAATTTTCTTCATCAACGCATCAAACCGGCCCTTGATCTCTCCGATCATTGGCAAAAACTGTCTGCTTGCAAAGTCAAGTACAAAGATAACTTCACCGGCAGCATTTGCATGACCGCCCATTGACAGATAAGTCTGACCGCAGCTTGCATACAGACGTACAATCGGATGCGGATGGTTTAAAAATTCAGGATTGGACTTGCACACATCCTGATACTCTTTCATTCCGTCACGCATGTATATCTCAAGTTTTTCCATGGTATCAAACACACCGCCGGATATGAATATACCGCCTGAATCTGATTTTCCATTAAAGGTTCCGCAGATCTTCGGGCTGTTGCACTGCTGCCATCCGGCAGCATTTGCTTCATGGCCGTCAAGAATCGCAACCATCCAGTCAGGCATGGGCACGCCGCCAAATTTCTTCAGCATCTTGATACAGGCATTTCTTTCAAATTCAACTTTCGCTTTAGAGCCTCTAAAACCCATGCCCACCATATTAATATCCTGGGTTCCTTTGACAAAATGCATGCCTTCCTGCCAGTGCTGACTTGAATAAAGCGCATGTGTCCAGCAGCCCGGTCCCATAACAGTCGCGCCGCAGGCATATTCACTTTTAATCACACCATTTATGGCAACACAGGCTTCCTCTAAAGTCTTAAAGGTAACCCACAAAGACCCGACTTCCTGAGGTGTGGTAAAAAGCCTGAACTCCATCTCAGTTACAATACCGTAACCAGCATTTGCAAAGAAAGGCATATACGTCAGTGCGGGTCCGGGTCCATGCGGCCAGGCCGGTGAGCCCGGAGCTGCCATTGAACCCGTTCTGATAATCTCACCATTTGCCAGGACCATCTCCATACCGGTTACACAGTTAATCCCCATTCCGTCCAGGTAACCCGCCATTTTATTCTGGCCGGTAAAGACCTGATACGGTACAAAAAGTGAAGTTCCGGGGCTTCCACCGAAATAAGGACGATATCCGATATCCTGTTCACGTACCAGCTGACTTACCTGGAGACCGGTTGCACCGGGCTGTGCTCTTACCACAAGCCTGTCATCATCCAGGACAACACTCTGCATACGGTGGAAATCAAAAGTAATACCGACATCCGGTTTACCCGCGATTGAACCGATCAGAAGCACAGTTCCGCCGCCGATGGCATACAGTGGAATATTATTATCTTTGGCAAGATTCAATACAGACTGGATCTGTTTGGCATTCTCAGGCATCACGACAACTATCGGATGATTCTCGGGATAAAGTGCCCCCTGTCCAAAATGGGTCATTACATCTGATCCAAAATGAAACTTGGTCAGATCATCTGTTCGAACCCAGTCAGCACCGACAATTCTTTTTAGTTTATTAATCGTATCAATCTTTTTCATTAGCGGCCCTCCTTTCCGGTGTAGCCATAAGCCTGTGCAACAAGCGATATAAGATCGATTATCTTTATATCCTTTGGTTTGCCCTGCATTAAGTTTGCACTGCAGAAAGGACATGCAGTAATCATCACTTTTGCACCGGTTGCTTTTGCTTCCTGCCAGCGATTCGCTGCATACTTTTTAGCAAGAGCAGGGTTATTTACCCTCACACCGCCGCCAGCGCCACAGCAAAGTGAATTATTACCTGTTCTCCACATCTCTTTGAGATCAAGGCCGAGTTTATTCATTACTTCACGGGGAGCTGCATACTCTTTTGAATATCTGCCCAGATGACAGGGATCCTGATAGGTTACCGCAGGCAGCTTCATCTTTTTAGCTTTTTTGCTCTTTAAAAGAACAGAACAGGTACGTGTAATTGAAACAAACTCTGCGCCGCTCTTACTGAAACGCTTTAGAACAGAAAGACTCTCAGGATTATAAACAATTACATTTTTTATACCGTGCGCTTCGATCTTTGCATCAATCACCGCCATGGCATCTTCAAGCTCTTTCTGGGCGCCCGCACTTATCAGATCCGCACTTACCGGAGGTAAAGGTTCACTGATAAAACAGCCAACCTTTTTATCCCGTTTTTTAAGGATAAATCCGATCTCTTTAAGCTTTGCAGTATTTGCAATAATGGCATTATCACCAAAGAGAATCGTATTCACCTGACTGTTTCCGGTAACATCTGAAACACCGTAATTCAGCAGCGTATCAAGCTTACTGATCTTAGTTGATGCTATTTTTGAAAGTTTTTTTATCTTTGCAGGTTTAAGCTTCTCAGGAACCCTGGCACGCAGTTCATCCAGAATCTCGATTGCAGGAGTATGACGGTAACCTCTCTGACAAAAATCATCACAGTAACCGCACATGGTGCATGAATAAAGAACTTTGGCAAGATCCTCATTCCATTTAAGATCACCCTGTGCCAGTCCCCGGGCCATATACATCAGTCCCGAAGGCTCATACGCTCCGTACAAAGTCATTCCACAGGGACACTGTGTTGCAAAGGCTACATCAGGAATCGCATCCTGAACAACACCCCGGCAGGTCCCGCATCTATTACAGCATAATGCTTTTTCTAGCAATTCTTCATTATTCAAGGCTCTCACCTCCTCTTAAAGGCCCAGTTTACCTGGGTTCATTATATTTTTAGGATCAACGGCCTTCTTAATAGACCTCAACAGTTTGAAATTTGCCGGATTTGCCTTCGCAACCGCATCTGCAATTAAAGCAGAAGGTCTGGGAAAAGTCACACCGGCTTTTATCATCTTGGTACAGATACTGACATATGTCTTTCTTGTCTGATCTATCTCGCTTTCTTTGTATCTCAGGTCAGGCTGGTAGTAAAAACACCCACCGGCCTGAAGCGGCATAATGATGGCACCTGAACTTTTAGGGATGAGTTTTGAACAGGATTCGATCTGTGCAGCGGTTGATATGGTAACAATCGGCGCCCAGCCCATTCCGGCTTTTTCATGAATAGCAGCACCGGTCGGCAGCTTAATTTGTGCAAGAATAGCATCCGATGCTTTCGGAGCACCTTTAATCGATGTCTCGATCTTACCGCCGAGCTTTTTAGCGATATCCTGCATATCTTTTCTTTTGTATGCTATCTCAGCTTTCTCAGCGCCTCTGTTAACAATAATAACTGTCCACGGCGCCATACCTGCTGTTGGTTTCTGGTCGATATATTCACCAAAATATTTTTTATTTACCGCAAAAATTTCATGAGGTTCTTCAGTCGCAACAAAAGCCTTTAAAGCTTTAGCCGCCTGATTGATATTCCTGCATGAATAGTAGAGCACATCCGTCTTTGAAGCTTCTGTCTTAAGGGTGACTGCAACCTTTGTAATGATTCCGAGGGTGCCCTGTGCGAGGCAGAAAAGACGTGCCACCTGAGCAAATGAAACTCCCCATGAATATTTATCAGGGCGGTCCTGTTCCATTGCCATCTGACCGGTTGCAAAACGCTCACCATCTGCACGATAACCTTCCATGGTAAGCATTTCCCAGGGATGGTATTTAGGCCAGTCATAAAGCGGCATCATCTCAAGATAGGTTGAAAGTATGGATGCCTCTTTTGGAACATCAATTGCTGTTAAAGGACGAAGGCCAGCCTTTTTGCATTCTTTTTCAAGATCAGCAAAGGTAACACCGGGTTCTACAACCACATTTCTGTTCATCTTATCAAAATAAATACCCTTCATGCCGGATAGATCCACCATAATCGCACCCTTCACATTAGGAAGATGCGTATCCTGCATATTGGTACCGGAACTGGTCGGTACAAGCGGTGTTTTATCTTTATTGGCTTGTTTAATTATCTTCTGAACTTCTTTTGCATCTTTGGGTTTTAATACCTTAACCGGCTGGTGATCAGTAAATAAACTTTTCATTAGTTCTTACCTCCTTCCATACACTCCTGTAACATCACCATGAAACTCAAAGCAAGCGAACCGTTATGATGATCTGCAGCTGCTTTGACATTTTTCTGGTCATTGTTCATGGCAACAAGCACAGGAGGGACTTTTCCGGAAAAAAACAGATGTTTGAACTGTTTCAGATCCATTGTCCACGCCATGAAAGGTTTTTTGGGCTGTCTTCTCTCTACACAAATCTCTTCCCCGTTCCAGCATACAACAATCGGGTTTTTCTCACTTTTTACCTTAAGTGCAAGAATATCCCCCTTGATCGTCGCTGGATAGCCTTTGGGATTCAGCCGCTGCAGCCTGTCAAGCAAAGCTGTGTCGGCCTGCATGGTTGTCTCCCATTTTCTTAATTCTTTCTCCATAGTGAAACTCCCTTGTTAAATTATATATAAAATTCTAGCTAAATCAGGATACCTGAGTAAAAAAAGGGTTTCCGCTTCTTATAACGAACCCCCTTTTAATTAATATATAAATTTTACATGAATAATTAAAAATTTACAACTAAAAAAAATGTGAATGGTTCATGTTAAAGAGCTTGAATAAATTTCCGATCCCTACTTTCCTCTTCATCATACATTCTGAAATTATCACCGATCAATTTAGGTCAAAACGGCACAAGGATCGGCATATATTTTCCTTCTGAATAATATTCACAGAAAAAAAAGGGTATCCGTCTGCTAAAACGAATACCCTCAGATTATGATGATGTTTTACATGAAGATGTTACAACCTGGAAAAGATGTGAACAGTTCATGTTTAATATCATTGATAGATCCCTATTCCTTGCTTTCCCATCCGACAAACTTCCTGAAGTTATTACCAGTGAGTTTATGCTTGAATTCCATGCTGATCGGCATGTTCATCACATTATCCAGCATTGCCCTGTAAAACGGCATGGTCATTGGAAAATCTGTACCATAGAAGACCTTATCCGGCATAAAGAATTCCAGAAAACGGATATGTTCCATATCAAAATACTGTCTGAAATGCATCAGCAGCGGAACAGGAATAACAATATCCGTAAACATGTTATCATGTTTCATAACATTCCAGAGTCCCATCTCCATATTGTTAAATATACCGCAATGCAGCTGAAGAATCTTAAGATCCGGAAAGTCCATCGCCACATCATCAAGATGTTCAGGACTCTGCCACTTGGTACGGGTACCCGGAAGCTCTTCACATCCTGTATGGAACTGTACATGCATCCCCAGCTCTATACATTTCGCATAAGCCGGATACATATCCTTAGCATTCGGATACCCTGAAGTCGCTGTATGGAACTTGATTCCGGGAAAACCGCATTCATGGGCAGAAATAACCATATTCACAGCTTCCTCAGCACCATATCTGGCATGAACACCACCGACGGCAGTAAAGCGGCCGGGAAATGCGTCAATAAAATCTTTTTTCACATATTCATTCGGTACATACCATTTCCATATTTTTTCGTCCGGACCAAAAGGAGCAGTCACACCGTGTATACACTGCAGGCACATGCCTTCGATATTGGCCTGGTCCATATACTCGATAAATGTCTCAACCTTTAAATTCGGACATTCTTCAGCTTTAGTCAGAAAAGCAAAGGGATTAGGATCACCGAGACATGCCCGTGCTCCCATCATGCTTCTTGAAACCACTGAGTTGCCGCACCAGAAATCAATACATCCTTCTCGCTCAGTAATATCCTTTTTTTCAAGACCGGCATGACCGTGACTGTCAAAATGACGAAACGGTTTCATCTGCATCATCTTTTCAATGGTACCTTCTGTGTTTTCATTTTCAGCCATAATCTTCTTCCTTTCTTACTTAATAAAAATTACAGAACCTTTGTCATCTCCGCAAGCATCGCTGGATCAATTACATCCGGTGTCGTTGCGTAAGGCGGATTAGAAATGTTCTTAGGATCAAATTCACGCTTCATTGCCTTCACCAGCAAATGAACATTAAACATCTGCGGTCCCAGCATATCATAAGCCGGTCCGAGAAGAACAACTGAAAGTCCTGCGCTCTTGGCAGCCAGCATACCTTTGAGTGAGCCCAGCAAAAACTGTATTGCCTGAGCCGCTTTTTCCGGTTCCTGTTCCGGCCAGAGGTCAGTTGTCATCAAAGCACCATAGCCCTTTTCTAACGGGCTGATCCAGCCGCCATGTAAACTGATCGGCAGCAGGTTATCACCGGCACCCGCCTCAGTCGCTGCACGCTGCTCGATGTTTGCTCGCAAAATCTCATCGGTTACGGAATCGATAGAATCCAGACAGGCTGTTCCCTGGTGGAAACAATCTGACGGTCTTGACAGACGCATGGAATGAGCTGTCCGGATCCAGTCATTGGTTACCCGCATCCAGTAAATATAACGTTCAACGTCAAGCGGATCTTCAGACTCTTCGCTTAAGAAACTTCCGCCCATTTTTTCAACAATTGACTTCAGAACTTTTTCCTCATATTCCAGCTGCTCAAGAGAAGTCAGTGCTGCAGCCCCCACAATATTATATCCATGCGGGTAAAAATCGGACTTCATCTTTTCATGAAATTCCTGTTTGCTGCGGGCCGCCCAGGTAAGCATGAACTGTTTTGCATTGTGCTGAACAACAATAGCAAGCTCAGCCCGTGCGATTTCATAATGCAGATCACATGACCAGCGAAGCTGTTCTTCTTCATATCTAGGATATTCTTTGATCTCTTTTGGAAAATCAATCATGTACCAGCGTACTTTATCTTTCGGAAAGTGACATTCTTTTTCAACCGCATTACCCGTTGTTGGCATTGTTGTTGGACCGGGCCAGGGGAACATACGAGCTGATATTTTGGTTACCATACCCATACCGCCTGCATGACCAAACTGTGCGCCACGGAAAAAACCTCTCAGGTCCGGTCCGGGGCCATCATTCCAGATCCAGTCTTCTTCAGGACCTTCCTGTGCCAGTGAACCGCTTCTCAGGATCTCACCGTTAGGCAGTACAACCTCAAAAGAGAGCAGCTGATTCGCACCAAGACCTGAAAGCCAGGAGTTACCATACGCCCCATGCCACTGAATATTTGCAAGGGCAGACACCTGTGAACCGGCAGGCGGAGAAGGAAAGGAACAGCCCACCTTCATTGCTTCAGCCTGACATGCTGCAAAATTAACATACGGCTCAATTACCATATACATATTATCCGCATCTACCTTAATAATTTTGTTCATACGTTTCGGATCAATAATGAGAACACCCTTTCCCATCTGTCTCTGAGACGGATTTGGAAAACAACTGTTGATCATACCTGTTCCGCGCGGTATAAAAATAAAATCATATCTGTTCGCAAGCTTAATAATTGCCTGGACCTCTTCTGTTGAACTCGGCAAAACAACGCAGTCGGGACGCATCTGGGTTCCGATCTGGCTGCGCTGGACACAACCGTCAGCAGTCCACTGTACACGGGAATATGCCTGACAAAGAACAGGATCAACGGTTACGTTGTCTTCCCCGAGTACATCACCTAGTGCCTTTAATGCTATTTCTGTTAGAGCCATTTATTTCTCCTTATTTCTGGAATTTTTTAACAGCCGATTTAAATCGGATGTAATCCTTTTAGTTTTATAGTCCCATTTTTCCAGGGTTAAGTGTCCTGCCAGGATCAACGATATTCTTTAATTTCTTAATAGTTTCAAAGGTATATCCGCAACGGGCATAAATAGCCTCAGCCCAGTCATAGTAGGGTCGGTACATAATCGCTCCGGCATTTAATAGCGCCTCAAAAGCTGCTCTGTGAAATGCTTTCACATTATCAAGTTCACTTCCGCCTTCAGCGCTGCAGGGAATATTAAATTCAACATGGCATACACGTGCCCGCTGTCTTGGCTGAATGTACATTCCCAAATCACGGACATCGATACCATAGTCGCCTGCGATCTTCTTAAACAGATCCCAGTGAGAAGGGATTTTATCCAGACCGCTATGAAAAACGATATCAAGGCATGCACCTTTATCACGGTCTTTCCAGTAAACATCACCTTCCCAGGGGCCATTCAGCATTTCCTGCAGCCGGACATTCGCATCCTGTATCGCAGCAAACCCCTCTGTGACTTCACAGCGAAACTGGTCTGCAATTTCATTAATGGCTTTCTCTTCGTAAGCCACTCTTTCTTCAGGGAAGAACTGACCGCCCCAGAGATTGACCATGATTACATATTTGGGAAGTTTTGCGGCAAGAGCTGAGATCTCATCATCTTTTTCTGCAAGTATCGCAGCGATATCATACGCATTTAAAAGGAAAGCCTCATGACCGATCTCACGGTGCTGTATTGCATAAAATGGTTTAACCGCATCTTCAAGCTTTTCAAAAGGTAGAAATACCAGTTTCTGTTTAAGCGGCTTATGAAAGATCTTAACATTCATGATCGTGCCCACGGCAAATGTTCCCTGGCAGCCTGTTAACAGGCGCCACCAGTCCAGACCCGGCCCACCGATACTGCAAAGGTCAGACTTAGTCTTCTCCGGTATTTCTTCAGCAGGGATTGAATCTACACACATCGCACCGGTTCTAAGCAGTTCACCGGTTCCCCAGACAACTTCCAATGTCCTGTAGGGTTCGTCACACTCGGTCTTTGTGCTAAGTACGGGCTCTCTTTCAAGTACGCTTGTCATGACAGATTTGTCTTTTCGCGGAAGCAGCGGATTTAAAGGCTGCATCCCCAGCTTATCAAGCTCATCTTTCAATTCACCAAAAGTAACGCCTGCCTCAAAAAGTGCCCAACGGTTACGGGTATCAACACGAGGAATCCTTTTCATACCGGAAAGGTCAAGTATGATGCCGCCTTCCTCAGGAATACCGGTTCCATAGGTACCTGTACCAGAGCTTCTGGGTACGACTGGAATACTGTTCTCATTTGCAATTTTAATTACACCCATAACTTCTTCTCTGTTCATCACCTGTACGACAAAGTCGGGCATGCGCGAAGGCATAAGGCTGGTATCACAGGAGTATTTTTTCAGGGTCTCAGAATCAGAAATGATATTTTCTTTACCCACGACTCCGGATAGTGCCTCAACAATACTTTCTACGGTTGTTGCTGCTGCTGTACTCATATTCTTCTCCACATGTTTTAATAATTATTATTGTTTCTAATTTTCTGTATTATGTTTTATATATAAAATTTCTGCTTTTAATCACTCATTTACACCCTGCTTTTCAGCTTAGAATTGATTAATAGTCTAAAGAATAAGATTAATCAAACATGTTAATAATGTCAAGGATAATCTTTAGCTTACTAAGTATTTTAAACGGTTCAGCAATTCTTAAAACAAGATCTATTCCTGCTGCATACAAAACCCGGGTGAATTTCTTATTATTACTTTTAAACCGGAATTATAACACATTCAGATGCAGTTTTACAACGGTGCAGTTTTTTCAATAATTATTTCAGATTTAATAGAAATGACGAATAGAGAGGAGATTGTGTGGTTTGTAAATTTATCAGATGATGACGCTTTTTATTAAGCTGATTCTGTTTTATTTTTTTTCTTAACAGAACTTAAAAACATTTCCTCGAGACATTTTTTGCTGAACCGCCACTGACCGCCCACCTTAATGCCAGGTATTTCACCTTCCGCAACCAACCGGTACAGGGTTCTTTCCTTGATTTGCAGGAAATTTGCTGCGTTTTTAATATCCAAGATCTCGTCTGACATCTATTTCTCCTTAAGCAAGTGGTAGCGCCACATGTTTTACACAAATAAGAGTATCGGAAGAGGAGAAAAGAAACTTTACAGCTTTTTTACAGGATTTGAAGTTTTCTGATTTTTACAGCAGGAAACAAATTTTAAAGGACAACAATTAAGAATAATTAATCATGTTTTTTGCTTTTTTTTTCTATTTTATATTAATATTGAATTATTTCCACATCAATATCAGCTAAAAATTGGACAATCGCCTGTTTTAAAAGAACTTGCGTTAAAAGAACATTACCGGAATCGGAAGGTATTAAAATTCCCGGAACTTTTAACCTTAATTTTGACTTTTCACTTTTACCGTATTTAAATTCAGCAGGTGATGGCATATAATCGGCATCACAAAAAACAAGTATTTTTTCAGCAACCCTTAAAAGATCTTCATCCTGAGAAATATTAAGGATTTTAAAGCCCTGCTCCGTTATCACATCATACAGTCTCAACGGAAGGCTCTGGAAATCTATCATATAAACCATTCCGTCTTTTTCAAACATTCTGTCTGCAATCACTTCAAGAGAAAAGCCGCTGTCACTTTTCTGAAAAATATTTGTGCTCTGTTCCTTTTTATATATGATCCCGAGAAGATCAAGAACCGTATCCGTCATAAAAAGAGGCTCTGCAGAAACCTTTTTATAATCAGGTGTTTTTGCAGCAGCCGTGCTTTCTGTTGTCTTTATCTCTCCTGATTTTATATCAACAAAGGTCAGCCCCATATCTGACAGATATGACTTTAACGAAGGCGAGACCAGTTCTTTACTGTTTTTTATGAGATTAACAACAAAAACATTTTTCAGGGTTTCATCCTTGAATACAATCCAGCTTCCACTCACACTAACCTGAATATTATCTTTGTTAATGGTATACTCTCCTCCCTTTTCAACCTTAAACAAGCCGCACACATCCAAAACTCTGTCGAGAATAGATTCAATATCATCTTTTTCCTGAACACCGACGATCTCAGCATTCGCCCATTTTGAAGTGATGACATCCTTAACACCGCCCGGTATTCTGTTTCCATAATCAAGAAGGACCTTCTTTCCCCATGGAAATTCATAAAGCGGATACTTGCTGTAATCTAACTTTAAGGCACTGCCGCCCTCAACTTCAAACTCCTCTACACCTGTACGGTTATCCGTTCCATCAAATGACCGGGTTAACAAAGAAAGCATATCTTTTGTAATTGACTCATTATCAGGAAATTCATCATCCGTTAAGGCTGTATCAACGACCTGCAGTTCTTTTATATTGCGGGGTTTATCTTTGGGTTCCTCCTTTTCAGTCTTCTTTACTTCAAGCTTTCCGATAGGAACAAAACGTTCCTTTAAAGCCAGAACTTCTGAAGGAATAACGATTTCCTGTCCCTTTACCAGCTTATTAATATCTTTAATTTCCGGATTTGATTTTTCAAAAAGTCTCCGGGTTCTTTCACTAAATATTGCCGGGCTCATAAGCCCATATTTTTCACGAAGTATCTTTGCTAAATGGTCTCCGGGCTGAACCACATATACTGCATCCGCCTCAGCCGTCTGATCAATTAATTTTTTTGAGGCTTTGTCTTTTAGAAATTTATAGGGAATCATTATATTCTGATCAGGATATAATTTATCGACATCTTTAATGTCGGGATTAATAAACTTCGCAACTTTACAGAAAAAAGAAATCTTTGAATCTTCTATTTTATAACGATCCCTTAATATTTTCCAGAGATGATCACCGTGCTTAACAGTATGCGCTTCTGTATAGACCTGACCCGTATTATAATCTTTCATCACCACAGATTTTTTAAAAACCAGATGAGGGTCAGTCCCCATATTTTCAGAGGACTCTTCATCATCCGTCTGTTCTAAAAACGCCTCAGACAGACAGACTTGCGGAAAAATAAAAAAGAGGATAACAGATAAAAAGAAAATAACTATTTTGTTCATTTCAGCACCACCTCAAGTTTAAGTATTATTCTCTAAGAAAGCATGAAACAAAATGCCCATCCTTTTTTTCCTTAAGTTCAGGATGTTTTTTTAAACATATCTCTTCTTTTACCTCCGGACATCTGCTTGAAAAAACACAGCCCACAGGCGGATCCAAAGGACTGGGGATGTCCCCCTTAAGCAATATCCTTTCTTTGGTTTTTGACGGATCCGGGACAGGAACAGCAGAGAGAAGAGCTCGGGTATAAGGATGTAACGGATGGGTATAGAGCTCATCCCGTCCTGCAACTTCAACTATTTTTCCAAGATACATCACCGCAACTCTTGAACTGATATATTTAACAACACTCAGGTCGTGAGAAATGAACAGATAGGTGAGGCCCATCTGTTTCTGAAGGTCAAGAAAAAGATTTATGGTTTGCGCCTGAATGGAAACATCAAGAGCAGAAACGGGTTCATCAGCAACAATGATATCAGGCTGAAGGCTTAATGCCCTTGCAATACCAATACGCTGCCGCTGTCCGCTGCTGAACTCATGGGGATATCTGTCAGCATATTCTTTACGCAAACCGACAAGTTCCATCAGCTCGTTGACCCTTCCCCTGATTTTTTTGCGGGGCATTAATTTATGGATAATAAGCGGTTCTCCAATAATACTTCCGACTTTTTTTCTGGGATTTAAAGAAGAAAAAGGGTCCTGAAAAACAATTTGAACTTTTTTCCTAAAATCATTCTTGTCGGCTTTGTTCATCTCGAAGATATTCTTACCCTTAAAAGCAACAGTTCCGCTGTCCGGCTGATCAAGGCATAAAAGGAGTCTTGCAATCGTTGATTTACC
>CAYLYF010000051.1:0-27593 GCA_964387595.1 uncultured Thermodesulfobacteriota bacterium
TCAGCCTGGGGATGAATTCATTGGTAAAAGTCTTTTCCTTCAAACCGGTTCTTTTAAAAAAATTATCCACATTTGATTGGTAGTAAAAGGGGACATTCAGAAACTGATATATCTGTTGCAAAACAGTGTTTTTGTTTTGCAACAGCTCATTGTAATCGACAGTCAGGATTCTGTCTGGATATTGCTGACAGGCTCTTTTTAAGCTGTTTGAGCACCGAAGGTATTCATAAATAAACGTATATAGTTCGGACATCGAACCATGCTCGTACGGGTTACCGCGTTTTTTGTAGGACTTATACTGATCGCAGATATCTTTTTGAATGACAATAAACGGCACATCAATTTTTTTAGTTATCAGGTCCAGACAGTAGACATATCGTGGCGTTTTGTCGATGATATATTTGGCTTTGCGGAAACACTCCTTGACCATTATACTGCCAATATCACCGGAGTACTTTTTGATCAGATGATACGCATCGTAGTAGTCTTTAGCCGAACATATACGGGTCATGTTCTCCGTTCGTACTCCCCAGTGCCCTTTATCAGCGCTTATCTGCATCCACTCGTACCAAGGCTCGACACTGGGAAACCGGCTGATATCGTCAAGCAAAATACCGCACTCAAATCCGCACATAATATCAGGATTTGAGGCCAGTATTTTTGATAGATAGGTTGTCCCGGAGTGTTCCATGCCGGTAACTACGCATAATATTTCGTGATTCTTCATTCTCTAACACTTTGATTTTTTGTTGAATGAGGCTTTACCAGTGGAAATGCCTGTATACTTCATAATTAATCATCTGCTTTGTTTTTCTTTCATGCCGATCTCTGATAATTTCAGCTGCGTTCCGGAGTATCCATAAACGTGATTTAATGCGTACTTTAATCAACTGAACCCGGTCTGTTTTCGAAGCTGGCCGAACATCCTTATTTCCCTTTTGGTTTTTCCCCAAGTTTCTGTATATGCGCAATACTTTTTTTAACAGGTGATATGACTCTCCCAACAGTATGAGCCAGAGGGGATAGTTAAGAATCTCGTTAAGGATACGGTTTTTTTCAAGATGAAAGATATGAAAAGCCGAACGAAAGCCCGCACTTTGAGTTCCTTTATGATATATTACAGCTTCGGGAACAGAAATTCCTTTGAAGGAGAGGGCATTGAGCCGTATGCCCAGGTCAACATCTTCATAATAAGCAAAATACAGTTCATCAAAAAACTGATTTTCCTTTATTTTGATGCGTGAGAGGCATTTTACGGAATAAATTGATCCGGCGCCGCATGCGCTGAAAATGGGTTTTAATGTGTTGTCGCCATCATACGGCATAAAAGGATTTACAACAATCCCGGAGCCGTCAGGCATTAATGCATCACCATCAGAACAGATCAGTTTTGTTTCCGGATAATACATTATTCGGGAAGATCCAAAGTCCGCTTCCGTAGTCTGAACTCCACTCACCAGCTTTGACAGCCAGTCATGCTCCACCATACAGTCATTGTTAAGATTTACGATATATTCAAAACCGTTATGCAGGGCCCAATTTATGCCGTCGTTGTTGCCGCCGGCAAAACCCCGGTTTGTCGGGTTAGAGATTAAATGAACTCCCGGAAAAATCTTTTTGAGCCGCAGTGCTTCATTGTTGTTCGAACCATTATCAATCAGGATAGTCTTGAAATTATGATATGACAGTTTATTTACTGATTCTAAACATTCAACCGTATCATTAAACCCATTCCAGTTAAGGACAATAATAGCCACCCGGGGCTCAGGATGCAGAACATCTTTTATGTTTATTCGCTTTGCCGACTTTATTCGCCGGTATTGGCGCTTGCGTTGTATCCGCAGCAGCATCCATTCCGGAGCAAGTCCCCGTGCTATTAGTTTTTCAAGCAATAAGTCTTTCCATGCAAGTAAAAAACGCCATAGAACCTGGAAACTCAAAGGCATACGTGTGTGCCAGTGTCCACAAGTTGTATAAATTATTTCATAAACGTTGCGATGTTTTAAAATCACCTTATTAAGAGCTTTATAATAGGATCTGTTTCGTGACCCCAGTGATTCGTGATGCAGCTTAAGCGGAAGTACAAACACGCCTAAGGAGAGCTGATGCATTTCGAGGCAATAATCCACCGCATAAGCATGCCAACCGTGACAAACCCTCTCGTCAAACTTAATTTTGTCAAAAACAGATCGGGATATGATGATAAGACATTCATCCAAAGTATGAACCGGCATAGGAATTTGAAGGGTGTCTTTGCCTAAGATGTCCTCATTTGGACCATTAGTAATATTGGTTAACATAATCCCTTTCTGTTTTGGAGAACCGGCCACCCCGGCTATTCCCAAAGACGGTATAGCGCCAAGAATTTTTTCTGCTTTTGTCAGCCACTCGGAATCGCGCAGATCAATATCTTGATGAACAAACATAAGATATTTGCTGTTTCCTGTTGTTTGAGCAGCGCCGACATTCAAAGCCTGCGCAGCTGAGGCAAATTTATTTTGACTGTTATCAAGGGCAATAAGTTCATAATCTGCGGTTTGACGTTTCAGGCTAGCTAGCAGACACCGCTTAAAAACCTTGTCATCATTATACACGCAGATAATTGAAATCATTGCCTAAATTGTTCCCGAATATTTTTCTTTTTTGATCAGTACAGAGATAGTTTTCAGCCTGTCCGCATAGTTTATAATAAACAGAATTATTTTGCCATTTTTCTGAACTCATTACAGTTGGAATAAAGCTCATCATAGTTTCCGGATGCGATGATATTGCCATCTTTTAAAAAGTATAGTTTGTCACAGTTCTGTACAGTGGTGAGACGATGTGCAATCATTACTATGGTGCGATCCTTTTTAAGTTTTTCGAGAGCCTTGATCAGTGAATCTTCCGTGGTATTATCCAGAGACGAGGTTGCTTCATCCATTACAAGAACTTCAGGGTTGTTATAAAGCGCCCGCGCAATACCTATTCTTTGTCTCTGACCTCCAGAAAGTCTGATACCCCTTTCTCCAACAATTGTTTCAATCCCTTTCGAAAGGCTGGAAATAAATTTGTCAAGCTGTGCAGTACGAATAGCAGTATCAATCATTTCTTTGTCGATTCTTGAGTCTTCCAGTCCGAAAGCAATATTGTTTTTTATTGAATCGTTTAAGAGATAGATGTTTTGAGGAATATAACCGATTCTCCGGTGCCAATCTGTAAGGTTGTCATAAATATCAATTCCGTCTACCAGAATTGTTCCTTCTGCAGGCTTTAAAAGTCCAAGCAGAATGTCAACCAGTGTGGTTTTCCCGGAACCGGTGGGTCCCACCAGGGCAATTGACCCGGATTTTGGTATGGATAAGCTTATGTCCTTTATTGCGGGCTTGTCAGAGTCAGGGTAACTGTATTGAACTGAATCGATTTTAATATTGTTTTTTTGTTTTTTAGTTATTGCTGAAATGTTGGGGGCTGGAGCAGGTTCTGCTAATTTATTAATGTCATTCCAGATAGGATTAATGGAAACAGAATTATAACGAAGGCTCGTGAGTGATGCAACGATCATGTTCATGCAGCTTTTTAAACGGATAAGCGCAGCGCCGAAAAGTGCAAGGGTCGGTGCAATTGATTCTATGGCCCTTCCCATGGAAAGCAGTGCAAATGCCACAGCTAGAATGCCGAAAACAAGTATACACTCAAGAAAGGGCTGTGATAGTTTTTCAGAAACCTGCCAGAAAGCATCCGCAGATGTCATGCGCCTGATACTTTTTAAAAACCTGTTTGTAAAATAGCTGCTGTTTCCTGCAACAAGAACTTCTTTAATTCCGCCAAATCCCTGATTAATCGTCTGTATGGAAACCTGACGTTCTTTCTGGGCCTCGCGCCCCTTTTTTCTAATATTAGCGTTTAATGCCTTGAGAAAAAGGCCGCTGGCTAAGCCAAGTATTATTCCCGCAAAAATCGTAATGCCAGGTTCTGTGACAATAAGTAATATAAAAATACTCATTAATACCAGTCCCTGCATGATTATTGTCTGTAGAGGAACCAGAATGCCGGTGATTGCTTTTTGAGTTTCAATGTTTAGATTCCTGAGCAGTTCTGAACCGTCATGTTTCAGGTGAAAAGAATATGGCGCATTAATATAGACAGCAAACAGCCGGTGGCTTAGGTCAACCTGGCGGTTTTTTGTAAAACGTGCCTGAAGATAATAAACAAAACTTATGTAAATATTTTTGATTACAAAAATAATAAGCAGGGCAATTCCTGTGTAGATAAACAGCTGTTTTGAGGTTGTTAAATCAAAATATTTCAGTAATGGTTTTAAAAGCGGGTAGTTAAGTATCTGGTCAGGGAATGCGATTACTGAGACAAATGCGGGAATTGCACCAACTCCGATAGTTTCAAGTAGCGCTCCTACAAACATTAAGCATGTCAGAATAAAAAACCCTATTTTGTTTTTTCGGCAGAAAAGAGAGCTGAGTTTTTTTAAAGCTGTCAGCATATTAACCTTCTTCTTTTGCTTCCCAGATCAGAAGACTGGGGCGTTTTTTAAGTTCTTGTTCAAATTTATTAAATTCCTCCTGGTTAAGAACAAGGGAGCGGATTTTTCTCTTAATGTAGCGTTCAGTTTTTCTGCTCAGGTCATTAAGGTGGTACTGGTCAACATCTCCCACCAGAACAAGATCCACTATACCGGTATCTTTTCCACTGGCATAGTCATCAATAAGATAGGCCCTTTCAAGTTTCCCAAGCCTGTTCACGATTCCGTCTATGACCTGATCAACCCCCATTATCTTTCCCACCATGGACTTAAGTTCCGGGAATAGCGGGTGTTTTTGGTTTGCGGAGTAATGTACCTGCCTGCCGTTTTTTTCGGAATTTAAAAAACCGGTCCGGGTGAGCTGATTAAGCTCTTCCCGTACAGAGTTGGTCGAAAGATTAAATTCTTTTGCAAGTTCCCGCAAATATGAGGTGGTTTTAGGATTAAAAAAGAATCTTACCAAAAGCTTTATTCTGGTTTTTGATGAGATAAGTCCACTGAATAGATCTTCCACTTTAGCACCCTTTATGAGTAGATATGCTACTCATAACACATCTGAAAAACCTTGTCAAACCTTTAATCTTTTAATACTTATTATGTAATATCAGCTAGTTAAGTAAAAAACGGATTCTTGGGGATTAGTCGAGACATATAATCTCACCGGAGATAGTCCTGTCCAGAGTCAGGATACCCATGGTAAAGTGCGCTGCATGACGCTTATCTGTAGGACTTCCGGGATTAAAGAAAAGAATGTTGTCTATTATCTTGTTACAGGGTGTATGAGAATGGCCGAAGACGATCACGTCAAGATCATCTTCTGAAAAAAAGAATCTTACCCTTGATTCTATACCGGCTGGAGCCCCCCAGCCGTGGGTTATTCCTATTTTAAAAGCGTTTAACTCAACCACCCGTTTTTCAGGAAGCAGAGCCCTGACCTGTCCGGAGTCCGTGTTTCCGCAAACACCATAAAAATCCTTTAATTCAATAAAGGCTTCAACAACTGAAATATCCTGATAATCTCCGGCATGGATAACCGCGTCAACTTCCGACAATATTTCCAGAGCCTTTTTGGGAAGCCCTTTTGCTGAGCTTAGATGTGTGTCTGAAAAAACACCAATTTTCATTGTAATTCCTTACCTGAAGGTGCAAATAAAACCCTGCTGTATAGACAGAATGCATCGGCACAATTCAGCTATCAATATATATTGCCGGGATGACCGGCTTTTAAAACGGAAAGCAAAAATTTTGTTAAATTATAATTATTTTACTGAAGCAGAGCAAGAGATAAAAAGAAATTTTATTTTACGGTTTTACCCCTTTTTAAATTTTTCTTGACAGACACAAGCCTGCTATATTATAAATCTATGACTTAAGTTCTATGTTAAAAAGGGAAACTTTGCGCTATTTGAAATTATTTCCCTGAAATCCAAGGCAAACCAAAGATTATCTTAGCCTCGGAACATAGGGAACTGAAACGGCTGAAAATTTATCCGGACCGATGTAAAACAAAATAGACCTGAATAGGTTAGTGCGGCTTTTTCAGGTTTTTTAGTGTGGACAATTAATTTGACTTATATGGTGTACAACCAGTAAAGATTGAATGTCTTAAATTAATAGAGTCGCACGTACACTCTTATCTCAAATTATGGAGGTTACATAGCATGAATAGTTGGCCGGGAAAGCTTTTAAGGGTTAACTTGACCCAGGGTACATGGACAGTTGAGGATATTGATCCACAAGCGGCTCGTGACTATATCGGAGGCAGAGGACTGGGTACAAAAATGTTCTGTGATGAAGTCAGTCCTAATGTTGATGCTCTGAGTCCTGAAAATAAGCTTATTTTTATGACCGGTCCATTGACAGGAACCGGTGCACCGGCCAGCGCCCGCTACATGGTCGTTACCAAATCTCCGTTAACAGATACCATTGCAAGTTCAAATTCAGGGGGCTACTTTCCGGCCGAATTAAGATTTACCGGTTACAACGCAATTATATTTGAAGGCAAGTCTGATAAGCCTGTTATGTTATGGATTCATGAGGGTAATGTTGAGCTCAGACCTGCAGAGCATTTATGGGGTAAAACCACCAATATAACTGAGGATATTATCCGTGACAGCATTGAGGATGCCTGGCTTGCACAAGAAACCCGTATCGCCTGTATTGGACCGGCAGGAGAAAAACTCTCAAAGCTTGCCTGTATTATGAATGATAAACACCGTGCAGCCGGCCGATCAGGGGTAGGTGCGGTGATGGGCTCCAAAAATCTTAAGGCCGTCGTTGTTAAGGGAAGCGAAGGGATACAGGCAGCCAATTTTGAAGAATTTAAGATCGCTATCAGAGCTGCCATGCACAAGTTAAGCACAGGTCCGGTTACCTCCGAGGGCCTGCCCACTTATGGTACAGCAATTCTTGTGAATATTGTTAATGAATGCGGTATTCTGCCGACGAACAATTTCCAGAAAGGCACCTTTGCGAATGCCGGCAAAATAAGCGGGGAAAGTATTGCCGAAAACATTATGAGCCGAAACAAAGGCTGTTTTGCCTGCTCAATTGCCTGTGCCCGTATGACCTGTATTGAAGACCCCAAGTATGCCGGACACGGAGAAGGCCCTGAATATGAGACCGTCGGGCTTATGGGTGCGGACTGCGGTATTGATGATCTCGCTCCGATTACCAAGGCAAATTATCTGTGTAATGAATACGGGATAGATACGATTTCAGCAGCCTGTACGGTTGCTACGGCCATGGAACTTTATGAAAAAGGCTATATTTCAAAAGAAAAAGCCGGCATGGATCTTTCTTTTGGTAATGGTGAAGCTATGGTAAAACTCATCACACAGATGGGCACGCGGGAAGGTCTGGGTGACGATGCCACTGACGGTTCATACGACCTGGCTGTAAAATACGGTTTTCCGGAAGCGTTTATGGGAGTTAAGAAACAGGAAATCCCGGCCTATGATCCGCGCGGCGTACAGGGAATGGGGCTGACCTATGCCACTTCAAACCGCGGTGCCTGTCATGTACGCGGATATACCATTGCCAACGAAATTCTGGGTGTCCATGAAAAACTGGACCCGCTGGTCACTGAAGGCAAGGCCGCTACTGTAAAGGTATTTCAGGATTTAACCGCACTGGTCGATTCAGCCGGTCTCTGTCTTTTTGTGACGCTGACCCCGGGTTTCGGGTTTGAAGACATGCGTGCACTGTTGCGGGGCGCAACCGGTTTTGACTATACGGTTAAAGAAGTTAAGGATACGGGTGAACGTGTTTGGAATCTTGAAAAACTGTTTAACATGAAGGTTGGTTTTACCAAAGATGATGATACGTTGCCAAAGCGTCTGCTGGAAGTTCCGCTGACCGAAGGCGGCCCGAAAGGGCAGGTTTGCCGGCTGGAAGATATGCTGCCGGAATATTATGAGCTGCGCGGCTGGGACAAAGAGGGTATTCCGACAGCTGAAAAGCTTTTAGCGCTTAAGCTCGACAAACAAGTTTTTAAATCCTGAGGTTATCTTCATGCAGATAGAACTCAAATTGTTCATGCGCTTTAAAGATTTCCTGCCGGAAGGTGCTGTCGACGGAAAAACACCCATGACTTTGGAGAAGGGCACCACCTTTGAGAGTTTACTGAAAATTATCGGGATGTCGGTGACTGAAGATAAAATAATCGTGATTAACGGTATTTCACACAAACAGGGCAGTGCGGTTAATGCGTTGCAATTAAAAAATAATGATGTAGTGGCAATCTTCCCGCCAATTGCCGGAGGATGATCAAGCTACAAATGAATAGAACCTGGTGTTAATCAAATCCAGAGCAAGAGGGCAATATGAAAAAAATACTGGTTGACTATACGAAATGTACAGGGTGCAGACAGTGTGAAACCGCCTGTTCTGCCAATCACTATGAGGGCGAGACGAATCCGGCTAAGTCGAGAATCCGCATTTTTATCGACGAAGAAAATGCTTTGTTTCATCCTGTTATCTCAGGCCCGTTTACCAACGCAGAATGCACCTCAAAGAACGTTATTAATATTAACGGTATTGAATATGATGAGTGCACGATTTGCCGGGCGTCCTGTCCGGGCCGGCCATGGTTCTTTGAACCCGGAACAAACATCGCTTTAAAATGCGATTTCTGCGGAGATCCGCCGGACCCGCAGTGTGTGGCCATCTGTGCCCATGGTGCTTTGCAGCTGATTGATGATCTGGGTATTTCACGCGTTACCAGAAAAAAACGCGCCCCTAAAAAAGAGGAAGAAGAAACTTAGTTTCGTTTTTAACTGCCGGAACCGGTATCTTTTACCCCGGGAAACAATAACTTTTTATGATTTCTAAGGGAGTTGTTTGTGGAAGAAGCATACGAGCGCTGTGTATATCTTGAACGGTTAGGACTGTTCGGCTGCATTCAATGCGGCAAGTGTACCGCAGGCTGTCCAATAAACTATGTGACCACGGATGAAGAACCGTTTAACATCCGCAAGTTGGTAAATGATGTATTAAATGCCGACAGTGAAGAACTTGCCAATGAAAAACATTATCTCTGGCAATGCACAAGCTGTAACACCTGTTCACTGCGCTGTCCCAAAGAAATCGAGCCGCGCGATGTGGTTATGAACCTTCGCAGCATTCTGGTAGAGGACGGCAGCCTGCCGCCGGCCATACGTGATGTCCTTAAGAGCATATCCATAAATTACAATCCCTGGAGTCTGGGTAAAGAAAAACGTGCAGAATGGTACAAGGGTTTGGAACTGAAGGATGCCTCTGAATCTGAACGCTGTTTTTATGTGGGCTGTACCCCTGCTTTTGACAGCCGCCTGCAAAAAGTGGCGCAGGCAAATGTAAAGGTCATGCAGAAGCTGGGTATGGATTTTGGTATTTTTGGTACCGAGGAAATCTGTTGCGGTAATGAGATCAAAAGGCTGGGAGATATCTGGAGTTTTGATGCATTGCGTGATGCCAATACCGAAATATTTAACGGTTATGAAAACATTAAAGAGATCATGACCATCTCACCGCACTGTTTTAATACGTTTAAGAACGAATATCCTGACCTGAAATCTGAGGTTAGGCATTATACTCAGGTATTTTCAGAACTTCTTTTAAATGGACAGCTTGCCTTCTCAAAGGAATTTAACAAAAAGGTCACTTATCATGATCCGTGCTTCCTCGGAAAACAAAACGAGATATATGATGAGCCCAGAAATATTATTCAGGCTGTTCCCGGAATCGATTTTATTGAATTCGACCGCAACCGCGAAAGCAGTCTCTGCTGCGAAGGCGGCGGCGGCCGGATGTGGATAGAGATAGAAGATGCACCTGACCGCCTGGCGAATATTCGGGTACGGGATGCCGAGGCAATGGGTGCTGAAATAATTGCGGTGGCCTGTCCATTCTGTTTGTTAACCTTAGAAGATGCGGTTAAAGGCCTGGAACTGGAAGAAAAGATCCAGGTGATGGATATCATGGAAATTATGGCCCAGGTCATTTAAGAGATTAAACGGGCTGAATTAAGCAGCCATCGATAAACAGGGGTAGCGAGTCATATGAGTACAAAAAAGATCGGTGTTTATATTTGTCACTGTGGCGTTAACATTTCCCACACTGTTGATATCGAAGATCTGAAACAGTTTGCAGCTTTACAGCCGCAGGTTGAAGTCTCAGAAAATTATATGTATATGTGCTCGGAACCGGGTCAGGAGCTGATTCGTAAAGATATCCGGGAAAAAGGGCTTAATCGTATTGTCGTGGTCGCCTGTTCCCCCCGCATGCATGAGCCTACTTTTCGCAACACCCTCACATCCGCCGGCCTGAATCCCTACTGTCTTGAGATCGCTAATATTCGTGAACAGTGTTCATGGGTACATAAAGATAAAGAACAGGCAACCTCCAAGGCGAAAGGTCTGGTCGCTGCTGCCATTGCCAAGGCAGGACTTACTGAACCCCTGCAGGAGAATGAAGTTGCTGTTACCAAAACGGCCATGGTCGTTGGTGGCGGTATCGCCGGTATTCAGGCAGCTCTTGATATTGCAGATGCGGGATTCAAAACGTATCTGGTGGAAAAAGAGCCGTCCATCGGCGGTCACATGATGCAGCTTGACAAGACCTTCCCCACGCTTGACTGTTCTGCCTGTATCCTGACTCCCAAGATGTCGGATATTAAGAACCACCCGAATATTGAACTGATGGCTTACAGTGAGGTAATTGATGTTCAGGGGTTTGTGGGCAATTTTAAGGTCGCGGTAAAGAAAAAACCGCGCTATATTGATGAGACCATCTGTAATGCCTGCGGAACATGCGCCAGCTACTGCTCAATCGCGATCCTTGACCTCTTTAATGAAAACCTGTCCAAACTCCAGGCCCTTCATATCCCTTTTCCCCAGGCAATCCCAGCAGCCTATGTGATCTCCGAAGAAGAGTGCCGGTATTTAAAAGAGGGGACCTGCCGTCAGTGTGAACAGGTGTGCAAGGAACTGAATGCGATTAATCTGGATATGAAAGAAGAGATCGTCGATCTTGATATTGGTACCATTATTGTATCTACCGGGTTTGATGTGTTTGATCCGGCACGAAAGCCCGAACTGGGTTATACCCGGTATGATAATGTAATCACCGGAATGGAATTCGAGCGAATTGTTTCAGCGTCAGGCCCTAACCAGGGTGAACTTTTAATAAATGGCAATAAACCCAAAGAGGTTGTCTTTATCCAGTGCGTCGGTTCCCGTGACAAGAGTGTGGGAAACGAATACTGTTCACGTGTATGCTGCATGTACACAGCTAAACACGCACATCTGGTTCGGGAAAAACTTCCCGACGCCAAGATCACTGTCTTCTATATCGATATACGTGCCTTTGGAAAAGGCTATGAAGAATTTTATGACCGGGTCAAGGGCGAAAGCGTATTTTACCGGCGCGGTAATGTCAGTGAAGTCTACAAAAAAGGCGACAAGCTGATTTGCCGTGCAGAAGATACCCTGCTGGGCAAACCCATGGAAGTGGAAGCAGATTTGGTCGTGCTGGCAACGGGTATGGAAGCCAGTAAGAGCTCAAAGCAGCTTGGCAAGATCTTGAAGCTTTCATCTTCGCCGGACCGGTTTTTTCTTGAGGCGCACCCCAAACTTCGTCCGGTGGATACCGGAAGTGAAGGGGTCTTTCTGGCAGGCTGTTGCCAGGCACCCAAAGATATTCCGGATACAGTTGCACAGGCCAGTGCCGCGGCCATCAAGGCAGTCATTCCTTTGGCCAGGGGTAAGGTGAAGACTGAGACCATGGTGGCAAGGGTAAGCCCAGAAGCCTGCAGAGCCTGCGGTTACTGTGTTGAAGCCTGTCCTTACGACGCCATCTCCCTTTCAGAGCAAATGGTGGGCCGCAAACCAAAAACCGTGGCAACCGTAAATGAAGTCCTGTGTAAAAGCTGCGGCGCCTGTACTGCGGTCTGTTTTTCCGGTGCGATTCAGCAGTCCGGTTTTACAGATGAACAGATGATGGCCGTGATTAATACAATTTCAAAAAGTTATTAAATAAAAGGTATTGAGGGAGATAATGAGTTTCGAACCTAAGATTGTTGCTTTTTTATGTAACTGGTGTACTTATGCCGGTGCAGACCTTGCCGGTACCAGCCGATATGAGTATCCGCCCAATGTGCGGACGGTCAGGGTCATGTGCTCAAGCCGAATAAACCCAATGTTTATTGTAAATGCACTGCTGGAAGGTGCTGACGGCGTGCTGGTATCAGGCTGTCATCCCGGCGAGTGCCATTATGTGAGTGGTAATTATCTTGCGCGGAGACGATTGGTCCTGTTTAGACGTTTTCTGGAACACCTGGGTATTCATCCGGACCGTTTTAGAATGAGCTGGGTGTCTGCGTCAGAAGGTGCAAAATGGGCTGAGGTCGTTAAAGAGGTAACCGAGGGTGTCAGGGCACTGGGACCCAATGAAATAAAGAGAGAACAGGAATGGATGCAACAAAGCAGCTAAGAGAAGCGGCAGAAGAGATTCTGGCCCGTGAAGATGTGGCCTGTCTCATCGGCTATGAACAGGGCAGCTACGGATTTCGAGTACAGCCCTGCATACTGACTGATCCCGGCCAGACAGATCGTCTTATTATTTCCCCTCTGTGTGTTAATAATCTGACAAATTATCTAACCCTGGAACAGATCGGCCCGCTGACAAAAGAGGCTATTGGAGAACAAAAAATAGCAATTGTGGTCAAAGGCTGTGACAGCCGGGCCATTACAGTCTTAAATGCTGAAAACGGTTTTAGCCGTGACAGGCTGGTGATCATCGGCGTTTCATCACCCGGTGTTGTAGACATATCAAAGATCGAAGCCCGTTTTCCAAATGCAGTGTCGCCCGCTGAGGTTACGGTTAAAGAAAATAACTTTGTGATATCCTGTGAAGGCGAGACCAGCAGTATTCCGCAAAATGAACTGCTCGCATCAAAATGTCAGCGCTGCAAAAATGCAATGCCGACAGTCTATGATGTACTGATCGGCGAAGAACAACCCGCAAAAGAAGATGTTTTTGAAGATGTCGCCGCAGCAGAGGCCCAGAACATAGAAGAAAAAGCAGCAAAATGGCAGGAAGAGTTTTCCCGCTGTATCCGCTGTTATGCCTGCCGGAATGCCTGTCCCTTATGCTACTGTTCCGACTGTATGCTTGACCGTTTACGGCCGCAGTTTATACGCCGTTCAGTAACGGCTGTTGACAACAGTCTATTTCATATTACCCGAGCATTCCACCTTGCGGGCCGCTGTATTGAATGCGGTGAGTGTGAGCGTGTTTGTCCCCAGTCTATTCCGCTGATGGACCTGAACCGTAAACTGGCTAAGGATGTTAAAGAGCTGTTTGATTATGAAGCCGGGATCGATCCGGAAGCAAAACCGCTTTTTGGCACGTTTAAGACCGAAGATTCTGATGAAGGTATTTTATAAGAAGGGCCTATGGATACGTTACGACTTACAAAAGACAAGCTGAATGATTTTCTGAAAAGCATAAGTGATGTTCAGTTAATGGCTCCAATTGTGAAAAACGGCCGGACATCATTTGAAATAATTGAAAATCCGGATGCTGTTGAATTAAATCTGGATGATTATACGGCAACCATAAAAAAAGCCGCCTTTCCGCAGAACGAGACCCTTTTTGCTTATTGCTCAGGAAAAAACGGTTCTGAGATCAAGGATGTACAGGAAATGCCCAAAACAGTCGTTTTTGGCATTCGTCCCTGCGATGCAAAGGCGTTTGTTATCCTTGACAGTCTTTTTAAGGGAGACTATGAAGACCCCTATTATTTAAAACGGCGTGAGGCAACAGTTTTAATCGGACACTCTTGTTCCGAACCCACCAACAGATGTTTCTGCCCGTCCGTCGGCGGAAGCCCTGCTGGACAGGAAGGACTTGATCTGCTTTTTACAGACATTAGCGACTCGGCCTACGCTGTTGAAGTACTAACGGATCAGGGAAAAGCAATTATAGACTCTGCAGGAGACGTTCTCACCAAAGCAGATGAAGCGGATAAAGTTAAATGTGATGAAGCCGCTAAAGCGGCTCTGAATAAAATTCGCAGATCTGTTAATCTGGAAAACATTCATGAACTTCTTCCCAGTGCTTTTAATAGTGACGTGTGGAAAGAGATCGGAAACAAATGTATCGGCTGCGGCATATGCACCTATAACTGTCCCACCTGTCACTGCTTTGATATTCAGGATGAAGGCTGCAGTGCGGCAGGTCGTCGGTTAAGAGTCTGGGACGGATGCATGTATCCGGAGTTTACGGTTCATGCCTCTGGAGAAAATCCCCGGAAGGACCGTGGTGACCGTATTCGCAATCGAATGCTGCATAAATTTAGTTTTTATCCGCAGAACCTGGGTTATGTTGCCTGTGTGGGCTGTGGCCGCTGTATTGAATTATGCCCGGTTAATGAGGATTTAATAGAAATTTTGAACAAGGTAAGGGAAGCTGTCAATGAGTAATCCGTATATACCGTATTCTGCTGTTATTAAGGACCTTCGTCAGGAAACAGAAGGCGAGCGTGCGATAAAGACTTTTACGGTTGATTTTGCCGATAAAAAAGTCTGGAATGAGTTTGCTCAGAAACCCGGACAGTGTGCCATGGTGGGTATTCCGGGTGTAGGCGAGTCCATGATCTCGATCTGCTCCTCTCCGACTCAGACCGGTTACCTGCAGTTCAGTATTATGAAGATGGGAAAAGTGACAACAGCGCTTCATGAGCTGGGCGTGGGAAGCGCAATTACCGTCAGAGGGCCTTACGGTACGCCTTTTCCGGTGGATGACTGGAAAGGCAAAAAAATACTGACCATCGGCGGTGGTATTGGACTGGCACCGCTTCGCCCCATCATTAATTATGTGCTTCATAACAATAAAGATTATAAAGGGCTGGATATTATTTATGGTGCCCGTTCACCTCAGGATCTGGTCTTTATGGAAGAGCTGGAAAAGATGAAAAAAGACGGGTCTGCGGGGATAAATCTGACAGTAGATGCCGAGGCTGATGGGTGGAACAATAATGTGGGTTTTGTTCCGCAGTATTTGCTTGACCTTAAACCCTCTCCGGAAAATACCATCGCGGTAACTTGCGGACCACCTATTATGATCAAGTTTGTACTTCAAAATCTGGTCGAATTGGGATTTGGTGATGAACAGATTTTTACCACCCTTGAAAACCGCATGAAATGCGGTATCGGAAAATGTGGAAAATGTAATGTGGGCGGTGTGTATGTCTGCAAGGACGGCCCTGTCTTTTCCTATGATAAATTTAAACTGCTTCTTCCGGACATGTAATCTCCATATTAAAATAAAATCATACCTGAAAAAGGCTGCTTTTAAAAAAAAGCAGCCTTTTTGTTTCATGTGCGCCAACTCTTATATTATGATATAAATCTAACAGAAGAGAATATGCTGCCTGAAAAGAAAAATAACCCTTACTACTGATTATCTAAGGAACGGACAGCCAAACCGGAACCGGATTTTTAACATATTAAGAAAGGAAAGGATTATGATCATGAAAAATATCATAAAACTACTTGCAGCCTTTGCCGTTCTTATAATAATCTGTCTTTTTGTTCTGTATTTTTCACTCAACAGTATCGTTGAAAAGGGAATAAAAACTTTTGCGCCGCAGGTAACACTTACGGATGTCACGCTTGAAAAATCAAGCATCTCGCTTTTTTCAGGAAAGGGAGAACTTAAAGGTCTTATAATCGGCAATCCGGAAGGATTCAGCAAAAATAATGCGGTCACCTTTGAGACGATAAAGGTATCGCTTGATGTTAAATCAATTTTTTCAGACATTTTACGGATAAAAAAAATTTCAATTGACAGACCGAAAATATCATATGAGATAGACGGAAAAAAAAATAATATTAAGACTATCCGTAATAACATAAAGTCCTTTTTAAAAAAAGACGGGGCCCTTAAAAAAACAAGTCGCAACAAGAAGGATACTCAAAAGAAGATTATAATCGACCTGCTTGAAATAAAAAACGGCGAAATAGGTCTGGCCGCAACATTTTTTAAAGGAAAGGGGATATCTCTAGAGCTTACAGAAATTATTGTAAGAAATATGGGCCGGGGGAAAGGCGGTCTCACTGCGGCAGAAACGTCTTTTGAAATTTTTAAGGTGCTTAGCAATAGCGTGACCCGTGCGGTATCCGTTTCAACAGATACCCTGAAAGAAAAAGCAGACGCGCTTCTTGACCGGTTTAAAGGCATTCTGGACAAATAGCGTATTAGCTTTTTTCAATCACCCATTTTTTAATCATTTGAAAAACGACCTCTCTTTTGATCGGCTTGGAAATATAGTCAGCCATTCCAGCTGCAATACATTTATCCCTGTCGCCGATAAGGGCATTTGCGGTCACGGCAATGATGGGAATATCATGTAAACCCTTTTTCCCGTAACATCTTTGTAGCATCAAGACCGTTAAGTTCCGGCATTTGAATATCCATAATGATGATATCGTACTTTTCCGGGTCACTGATAAAAAGATCGACGGCCTCTCTTCCATTATTTGCCACCTGAACATGATAGCCCGCCTTCGTAAGAAGTTTTAAAATTAGTTTTTAATTAACAAGGTTGTTCTCTGGCATCAGGATCGAGATAGAATGTTTTGCCTCCTCCTGCATTGAATGCTGGGTAAGGATTTTAGCTTCAGGCCGGTTTTCTTCTTTGGGTTCGCCCGCCTGAAAAATAAGTCTCACCAACATTTTGAACAATTTTGTCCTGTTTACCGGTTTTGGAAGAAAGCCCTTAAAACCGGCTTCTTCACAGCTTTGTGCGCTGTCATCAATTGAAGAAGAAAACGCCAGAAGAGGCATGTTGCTCCCGTATTTTCCCGGACCTGTCTTGCCATATCATATCCGCTCATTCCCGGCATCATAATATCAAAAACACAGATATCAAACGGGTCGTTTTTTTCAAAAGACTCAACAATGGTTTTCGTGGTCTCTTCATAAACGTACTGCCCTCTCTGCTTAATCCCACCGAAAGTGACCGGCAAATCCCATTCAAAGTGACCAATTTTTCATCCATTTGAGATTAGCATTTTAAGATTTAGCAAACGAGCAAATTACAGCTATGGTGAGTCTCCTAAAACTAATTTTTCACGTAAAAGGAGATTCCCATGGCCCAGAAGAGGATGAAAATGAAACAAATCAGAGAAATTTTACGGCTGCACTTTGATTGCAGACTAAGCAACCAACAGATAGCAAATGCCATTCGCAAATCAAAAGGAAGTGTATTTAATTGTATTACACGATTTAAAGAGACTGAATTAAGGTGGCCTCTGTTAGAAGGAATGAGCGACAGTGATCTTGAACAATGCCTGTATCCTGAGACTGCCGGAAAGAACAACAACTCTGTGATGCCTGATTTCATGCATATTCATCAGGAGTTTAGCCGCCCGCATGTGACTCTGGAGTTGTTATGGGAAGAATACCGGCAGAGCCTCCCTAACGGGCTGAGCCGTAGCAGTTTTTATCGACACTATGCCCAATACCGAAACAATCTTCCAGTTGACATGAAGATAATTCATAAAGGCGGAGATAAGTTGTTTGTGGATTATAGTGGCAAAAAGCCACATTTCTGGGATAGGCAGAAGAAGAAATGGGTAGAGACGGAGTTATTTGTTGCAAGCTGGGGCGCCAGCTCCTGCTGTTACTGTGAGGCCAGTCTGTCACAGACCGGTCAGGACTGGGTTTCATCTCATGTCCGCACACTTGAATATTTTGGCTGTGTGCCCTCAGCCTTTGTACCGGATAATCTTAAAAGCGGTGTAACCAAAGCTAATTTTTATGAGTCCAAAATTAATGCGTTGTATAAATTGTTTGCCCAGCATTACGATACAGTAATTCTACCTGCACGGGTAAGAAAACCCAAAGACAAACCCGTGGTGGAAAGCAATGTGCTGCATTTGCAGCGATTTATATTCGGGCGGCTTCGTGACCGCACATTTTACAGTCTTGGTGATTTAAATGAAGCAATCTGGGAACTCCTGGGACAGTTTAACCAGCGACCCATGCAGCAGTACAAAAGATCCCGACAGCAGCGTTTTGAAGATCTGGACAAACCCTATGCTGCAGAACTGCCTGTTGTCAGATTTATTTATACACAGGTAAAGACCGATGTTCGAGTAGCGCCGAACTATCATATTGAATTTGATAAACATTTCTACAGCGTACCGTATGAGCTTGTGCGAAAACAGGTTGATGCCTATTAGAGCGGCTCTGTTATTGAGATTTATCATGATAATCAGCATGTGTGCCGTCACCAGAAAAAACCTCCAAATTATCGCTATACAACTACAGATGAGCATATGCCGCCACATCACAAGTTTGTTAAAGGCTGGTCCGCACCATGGTTTATTGCCCAGGCCCACAAAATTGGAAAAGCTACAGCTGAGCTTGTAGAAAAGATTATTGACAGTAAACGTCATCCAGAACGGGGTTTTCGTGCAGCTCTGGGTGTTTTGAACCTTAAAAAACTCTATCCCGAAGATAGAATTGAAAAAGCTGCTGCCCGGGCTTTGCACTTTGAAAATCTTTCCGTTCACAGCATGAAAAACATTCTTGCAAAGGAGCTTGACAAAAAACCTTTGAAAGAAAAATTACAACGCCAGCCCCTTTTGCATAACAACATTCGGGGTAAGCACTATTACAATCAATAAACATAAATAAAAGGAGGAGAACATTATTATGCACATGGAACAAACGTTTACACAACTTCGCAGCATGCGACTTACCATCATGGCTACAATGCTTGAGCAATGACTTGCAAACGGTGATCACCGGCAACTGAGCCACGAGGAATTTATCTCTCTTCTGGTAGAAGATGAATACGGGGCCAGAAAAAACCGAAGGTTGGCTCGCATGATCGGTCGGGCGAACTTTAAGCCCGAGCAGGCATGTCTGGAAAACATCCATTACGACTCACAACGGGGCTTTAACAAGAAGGATATTATGCAATTTAGCTCACGTACATGGATTGATAATGCTCAGAATATTATTATTACCGGTCCGACCGGAACTGGCAAAACTTATATTGCAGAAGCCATTGGCCTGTATGTTTGCAAAATTGGAATGCCCGTAAAAAAAATACGCTACAAACGGCTCTTTGAAGAAATCTTGTCAGCCAGAGGTACCGGTATGTATTTGAATTATACTCAGAAACTTCAAAAAACAAAGGTTTTGATCCTTGATGATTTTGCGATGCAGGCTATCAACCATGATGAACTCAGCGATCTGCTGGATATTATCGAGGAACGCAATCAGATGGGGCCAGTCATCATTACAACACAGTATCCACCGAACAAATGGCATGAGCTCTTTGATGATCCAACAGCTGCCGATGCAATCTGTGATCGTTTGATTCCGACAGCAATAAAACTTAACTTAAAAGGAAAATCCATGAGGGGAGATCAGAAAAAAACAAAGGAAAAATCTTGCACAAAATGACCGATTTTTGTATGGTCGTTAACAAAATCTCAAATTGAAAAAAAGGGTAACTTTGAATAAGTAATTATTGGTCACTTTCAATGGGATTTGCCGGTCATTTTCGTGGGAATAGGCACCCTCTCCTTCTTTACTCATAACGCTGATATCTCCGCCCATAAGAACAGCTATTTTTTTGCTTATGGAAAGGCCAAGACCGGATCCCCCGTGTTTTCTTGTTGTGGATCCGTTAACCTGCTGGAACACATCAAAGATATCTTCAAGCTGCTCTTCAGGAACACCAATACCTGTATCTCTTATTTTTGCAACGATCAATATCCGGTCTTAAAATTCATGTTCGACATGAAGAGAAAGTTCGACCTCTCCCTTTTCAGTGAACTTGGCTGCGTTGCCCAGAAGATTTATAAGAACCTGTCTGAACCGGTGGGGATCTCCTTTTACCGTTGCCGGAAGGTTATCATCGATTCGGCAGAGTATTTTCACATACTTTGATAAGAGTCTCGGCTTTAATATTTCACAGACATCATAGGCAAGCATTTCAACATCAAAGTCGATCTCTTCGATACTTGTTTTTCCTGCTTCGATCTTGGAAAAATCAAGGATATCATTTATCAGTGAAAGAAGGGCTTCACCGCTTCTGCTTCTTCTTTAGCCTTTATAAGATCGGCTTTTCGCTGCTCTGTAATATCTTGTACTATTTCAAACGATCCGGTCATTTCTTCGTCTTTATTGTAGATAAGAACCGTGTTTGTTTTTACAGGTATTCTTTACCGGCTTGGCTGATAAAATAGAACTTACAATTATGGAGCTTTCCGACTTCAAAAAGTCTAACAATGGATCCCCGTGTATCTTCTATCTCTTTAGGCTCTAAATTAACGAGCTCTCCGGCAGAGGTTTCATATGTACCCACTAATCATATGATCATTCAGGGATTGGGAAACCACTTCTTCTGTTGAATAGCCTAACATATCAACAAGGGCGTTGTTTATTCTTACAACTTGTACCCTTTTCGTCACATACAATAATGGGGTCAAGAGATGCCTCAATAAGATATTCCAGCTTCTCATTTGTGTTTTGGATCTCCTCTGTTTTCTCCAGGATCATCAGGTCCAGTTCACTCTGGCGTTTTTTTAGTTCTTCCTCAACCCGGCTCCGTTTTATTATTTCTGTTTTAGCTTCTGGCTTGTTTCCCGCAGGCGGCCGATAACGATACCGACAACTATCAGGCCGGCGGTTCCAATTAACAGGATTTCATCGGAGTGAGGCGAAATATTCTGTATTTTAGATAGCAACTGGTTTACGGGCAGGGTAATAACTGCAGTGCCGATACCGGGCAGCAGTCCGTACAGCCAGGCTGATGCAATTACAGGAATAATAGCAAGCATTGACACCGCGTGTCCTGTCGCTTCACTTATGATCAAGTATAGGACAACATAGAACACAAAGGAGAGCGAACTCAACAGCACCCGGGTGCGGCGCGTATCGGGAAGCGATCTCTTTTTTTCATCAAAAAGATCCGGTGAAAAAAGAGTTTTTTTAGGCATCATAATTAGTAATCATAAAATTTATCATACCTGCTGTATTATGTTTTATTATTAACAAAAAAGTGAAGTAAAAAATTTACATAATAACAAACGTCTTTATATATTCTGTTATTATATATAAAACAGACAACTATTTTAAGGTTTACATGTTTCAGAGTTGATGCTATTTTTCTATAAAGATAGATATCACAATAATGAGAGAAAAAAACGAAATACTTTATTAAAAAAGTAATCTTTTTCTTTGGAATCATCCTGGTTTTTTCAGGATGCACCGTAAAAGAACAGGTCCGTATCGATATAGATAAATTTATTAAGGATCAGGCATCATATCTTGATGCAGACGTTGTGATCATGGCAACCCTTGAAGATGTAACCGCACGCTATTCCCTTTACCGGGGTAAAAAGATAGAACTGTCTGCTCCTTTTAATTATTTTGGTACAGGAAGGTTCTGGACATGGCACATTATACTGAAAAAAGAGAAAAATACACTTCGCTGCTATACCCACTATTACAGAATAAAAGCTGCAAATGACGCGCTTCGTCTTTTAAGGAGGGCCAGAAGTAAAAAAGAACCGATAACCGTTACCGGTGTTTTACATCCGGATGGAATCGATATAGAAAAACTTTACTATGATGGTATTTCTGTACGGCCGGATATAGACGTGCCCGGTATTTTTTTTGACGACATAAATTTTCTGCCGCGAAGGTAGGGTCAGAGCAAAGAGCAAAACCCGCAAAGCTGGTGCACGTATCCTTTCAAAATAAATCTAAAAACTTACTTTTCATCCCTTCAGAAATGACAGGTTCTCGCCCCTGTTTTTCCCCCAATTAATTATCATTGAGTCACCTCTGTTTATATATGATTATTACTTGTTATCTTGCCTTTAAGCCTCTTTTAAAGGGGCAGAGCAAGGAGAGTCGTATTGATTTGTCTTCGACACAGCTTATAACACCAAACATGCACGCCTATAAAAAACAGACTGGATTTTTTATGGATATAAAACCGGCCTATGAAGAATTAAAGCAACGGGTTTGTGAATTAGAAAAAGAAATTATTGAGCACAAACAGATAAAGCATGCAAACTATAAGAACCGGGATGAACTGAAGAAGACTAACGACCTTTTAACGGTAATAATTTTTTCAAAAACATTGACGGCTGTTTAACCTCTGCAGACAGCACTGTTTTAGAAGTAAAGACCTCAAACGGCTTATTTCCCACATATTCATCTTGCAAAAAGATCAGGGACGACAAAGGATATTGGCCAAGGGGAACCTTGTCCAGATGACCGTGACCAACACTCAGGGGTTGGGATTAGCGTCGAGCGGACTGGACAGGGTGCTCGACGCAGCAAAGAGGGACAAAGATCTACGATTTACCAATTTGTTGCATCACATTGACATCGAACGATTGCATGGGGCTACCGGGCACAGAACCATAATGCGTCTGTCGGAGTTGATGGTGTAACATGGCGGGAGTATGGAGAGGGGTTGGGTAAACGTCTCAATATACTTCATGATCAAATCCATAGCGGTCGGTATAGGGCTAAGGCGAGTAAACGAATCTGGATTCCAAAATCTGATGGGCGACAACGTCCAATCGGTATAGCCGCACTGGAAGATAAGATTGTTCAGCAAGCTTTGGTAGAAATTCTTCAAGTAATTTGCGAGGAGGACTTTCTTGGTTTTAGTTATGGATCAAGGCCAAATCGAAGTCAGCATAATGCTTTGGATGCAATCTTTATTGCGATCACGCAACGCAAGGTAAGTTGGATTTCAATACCAATCAGATGCTATTCGTTTCCATACAGAACTACGGGCACGAATGTGTAAATTTGGCTTGGCCTTGCATGATGATAAGACGAGGCTGATTGAATTTGGTCGCTTTGCCGCTGAAAACCGTAAGAGCCGTGGAGAAAAGAAACCGGAGACCTTCGATTTTCTTGGATTCACTCACATCTGTTCAACCTGCCGTAAGAAAGGAAAATTCAAACTTTTTCGTAAGACCATAAGCAAACGGCTTCGAGGTAAAATTAAAGAAGTTTGCCAACTCTTCCACCGACACCGTCACAAGCCGGTAGTGGAACAAGGAAAATGGATACGCTCAGTGGTTCAGGGGTACTTTAACTATCACGCAGTCCCTGGAAATCGAAAAGCTATGGATACCTTTCGAACACAAATCGGCCATGGGTGGTTACGTGCTTTACGTAGGCGTAGTCAGAAAGGTAGAAGTCTTACCTGGGAGCGCATGCAAAGGCAGATGATGAAATGGATTCCCACAGCACGGGTGCTACACCCTTACCCAAATCAACGTTTCTGTGTTTGACCTGAGGTAGGAGCCCCGTGCGATAGTTCCGCATGCTTGGGATCTGTACGGGGGGTGCCGGGTAATCGGCATTCCTACCGTAACACATACCACCACCTTAAATACAGCCGGCAAGCCGATAAAAATCATTTTCAGTTTAAAATATCCAGGTAAACTGCATCACCTATACAATCCCGAAAGAAGAAAATAACCGTCATATAATTAACAGGGTGTTTCTTTTATTAAAGTATTAATTTTAACTTCCGAAGAACTCTTTAACTACTAATTATTTAGGAGATAAAAAATGGCATCATCAAAACAGATAAAGAAGTGGATCTCGGCAAACAAGAAGAATCTTTCGGCTATTCAGGCAAAGATCAAAAAATTCGAAGCTGCCCTGAAGAAAGCCGAAGCGGATGAAAAGAAAAAGAAAGCCGCACCTAAAAAGAAAGTTGTGAAGAAAAAAGTTGTGAAAAAAGCTGTTTCCGAGAAGAAAGTTATAAAGAAAAAAGCACCGGCGAAGAAGAAAGCTGTTGCAAAGAAGAAAAAGAAATAAATATAAATAAAGTTTTCTTCTGATAAAGAAACAAAAGCCCTCCCGGAAAACCTCCCGGAGGGCTTTTTGTTTAAAAAATTTCCGAATTAACGTTGTTTATGTTTTTAATCCATGCGGGTCTCTGTGTCCTTTGCGAGAGGAAATGATTTTAAGGTTTACCGCTTTGCTCCATGCGATCTGCGCTATGCTAAATCGCCTTTTCCATCATGCTGTTGATACGTTTCACAAAACTGGCCGGGTTCTTTATTTCAACCCCTTCGATTAACAGCGCCTGCTCAAGCAGCAGTCTTGAGATGTCTTCAAAAACAGCATCGTCGGTTATCGTTTCAAGTTTTTTAACGATCGGATGGGTGGGGTTTATTTCCAAAATAGGTTTTATCTCCGGCATATTATCCTGACCCATCTGGCGAAGCATTTCCTGCATCTGCACTGTAGGATCTTTTTCATCAACCACCACACAGGAGGGGGAATCGCTCAGGCGTGTGCTTGCCTTAACATCTTTAACATTTTCACCCAGCACCTTTTTAATCCTTTCGATCAGCGGTTCGATCTCTTTTTCTTCTTTTTTATCTTCTTCAGTCTTTAAGTCTTCTGCGGCATCACTTCTGTTTACAGCTTTTAATTCGTGATCTTTATATTTTCCATAAGCCGGTATAACAATCTCATCGATCTCATCATCAAGGATCAATACCTCGATATCTTTTTCCTGGTACATCTCTAAAAGCGGAGAGTTGCGCAGATTTTCTTCTTTTTCACCGGTAATATAATATATAGCTTTTTGATCCGCCTTCATTCTTTCAACATATTCACTGAAACCGATGTAGCCTTCCGCCTTGGTGGATTTAAACATGACCAGCTCGCTTAAGGCGTCTTTGTTGGTAAAGTCCTGATACAAACCTTCTTTTAAGGTCCGGCCGAACTCTTTATAAAACTCAGCATATTTTTCTTTGTCTTCTGAAAGTTTTTTAAATTCACCCAGAACTTTTTTAACGGATGATGTTTTGATCTTTTCAAGCACCAGGTTCTGCTGAAGAATTTCCCGGCTGACATTCAGGGGAATGTCTTCTGCGTCGATAATCCCCCGGACGAAACGAAGGTAGGTCGGCATTAACTCTTTTTCATCATCGGTAATAAAAACACGTTTGACGTAAAGCTTCACCCCCGGCTGATAATCCGCCCGGTACATGTCCATGGGTGCTTTTTTCGGAACATAAAAAAGAGTGGTATAATCCAAGGTTCCTTCTGCCTGGGTATGCACATAAAGCAGCGGATCTTCCTGGTCGTGTGATACAGTTTTATAAAACTCCTTATAATCCTCTTCTTTAAGGTCCTGCTTTGAGCGTTTCCAAAGAGCAGAGGCCTGATTGACCTGATCAATTTTCTGTTCTTTCTTCTCTTCTTTTTTATCTCCCTCTCCTTCAAAAGTTGTATCTTCATAGTGGAGAAAGATGGGAAAAGCAATATGGTTGGAATATTTCTTGATGATATTTTCAATACTCCATTTCTGGGAATACTCTTTTCCATTGTCATTTAAGAACAGGGTAATGGTGGTTCCGGCACTGTGTCGTTCTGCATCAGTCAAGTCATATTCTCCCTGTCCATCGCTAACCCATTTGGAAGCCGTCTCTTCTCCGGCTTTACGGGTAATGATCTCAACTTTGTCCGCAACCATAAAAGAAGAATAAAAACCCACACCGAACTGACCGATAAGGTTGGAATCTTTTTTACTGTCACCGGAGAGCTTTTCAACAAAGGATTTGGTACCGGACCTTGCAATGGTGCTGATATGCTCCACCAGATCATCTTTGCTCATTCCGATTCCGGCATCACTGACGGTCAGAGTGTTTTTTTCTGAGTCAAAAGAAATATCGATCCTTGGATCAAACCCAAGGTCCTTGAATTTATCATCGGTTAACGTGAGGTGCTTAAGCTTGTCAAGTGCGTCAGATGAATTAGAGATCAGTTCTCTTAAAAATATTTCTTTGTGTGAGTAAAGAGAGTGGATGATCAGGTGCAGAAGCTGGTTAACCTCTGTCTTAAACTTTCGTTTTGCCATTTTTCGTTTTTCTCCTGTAAATTGAATTTAATTGCCGGGATACCCTGCAGCAGGCTGCGGAGAGCATTTTTTTTAAGCATAAATCTGTTTTTTGTATTCAAAGAAAATAAGAACGATATGCGTTTTGTCAATCCCCTATAATTAATTTATATGCTTTTATAAGGAAAAATAAGCACTTAAAAAAATAGGGTTTGTCTTTTTTATGAATAACTGATAATCTTAATAACTTTAATAATATTAATAACTTTTTGGAAAGTTTTAGATGACAGAGAATGATCTGCCGGAAAGCGTTGAAAGGCTTACCCTGGGTGACAAAGAGATCTATCTGGTGGGCACGGCCCATGTTTCCGCAGAAAGCGTACAGGATGTTAAAACTGCCGTGGAAGCAGTAAGCCCTGATTCCATCTGTATCGAGCTCTGTGCCGCAAGGCATAAAGCGCTGGTACAGAAAGATAACTGGAAAAAAATGGACATTTTCAAGGTCATCAAGGAAAAAAGAGCCCTTTTCCTTCTGGCCCAGCTGATACTGAACTCCTTTTATACCCGGCTTGGAAAACAGCTTAAGGTTCAGCCCGGAGCTGAGATGATCGAGGGCATGAATCAGGCAGAAAAAACCGGCGCAAAACTTGTTCTTGCTGACCGTGATATAGAAATCACCTTAAAAAGGGTGTGGGGATATCTTAATCTTTGGAACAAGCTGGTCATGACCTCTCAATTAATGGCAAGTTTTTTTGTGGGCGGAAATATCGATTCAGAGGTGATCGAAGAGATGAAATCAAAGGATCAGCTCGAAAACATCATGGAAACCTTCACTGACTCCTTTCCTGAAGTGAAAAAGAGACTGATTGACGAACGTGATATTTATCTTTCCCAAAAGATCAGAACGGCACCCGGAAAAAAAATTGTTGCGGTTGTGGGTGCCGGACATGTAAAGGGGATTAAGGAACATATAAAAGAAGAGATCTCGCTTGAACCGGTAATGGTGATTCCCCCCAAATCTGTTATTCCGCAGATCTTTAAGTGGGCTATACCTTTAACAATAGTGGTTCTTCTGGTGGTCGGTTTTTTAAAAGGCGGTGTTCAGCATTCTGCCCAGTCTATTTACATCTGGGTACTGGTCAACGGAATCCTGTCTGCAGCAGGGACTGCCCTTGCATTCGGACATCCGCTTACCGTGCTTTCCGCTTTTGTGGGAGCACCCATCACCAGCCTTAATCCAATGATTGCGGCAGGCTGGGTTGCCGGGCTGGTACAGGCATGGATAAAAAAACCAACCGTGCATGATCTTGAAGACCTCCCGAATGCGATAGTATCCATAAAGGGCTTTTGGATGAACCCGGTGAGCAGAATCCTCCTTGTGGTTGTCCTTGCAAACCTGGGAAGCACCTTCGGCACCATTATCTCCGGAATCTGGATCGTTGAAAGAACATTGTAATTGCCGATCAATCGGCAATTACAATCGTTAGTCGCTTGTCGTCCGTTGCAAAATTCACACGCTAATAGTTATTAGCCGGTTTTCAATTTACAAATCAGCAAATTAACGTATGCAGTTATCCCGTATCCAACCTCCAGGAAACCTGCATCCAGCCCTGATTCATCATCTAAAAAAAAGAAAAACACGTTGGTCCCTGTAAACAGGGGAGATATAATGTG
>CAYLYF010000052.1:0-27284 GCA_964387595.1 uncultured Thermodesulfobacteriota bacterium
ATGAAATATGAATATAACGGAACACAATTTGAAGCGGTTTTTGGAAAGATAGAAGAACTGGAATTTGACGCGGTCGCACTTCCCACCACGCCTTCTCTTTTGATGGATTCGGGGATTACTTCAAAAATAAAGAATATTGCCGGCCAGGGGGTTGAGGATGAAGCTGTAAAACGGGCACCCGGAATGCCGGGAGATGCGGTGATGACCGGGGCAGGCGATATCTCTTCAAAACATATTTTTCATTGTGTCATGCTGGATGATAACAAAAATGCCAGTCCGGACAGCCTTGCTGCATGCATAAAGACTGTTTTTGAGAAAGCGGAAAAAGAAGGTTTTAAAAAACTGGCTTTTCCTGCAGTGGGAGCATCCTTTCCGGGCCTGGATCCAAAGGTTACTACGGAAATAATTGTTGAACAGGCCATAAAAAGCGTTGATGAAAAAACAGGCTTTTTTACGCAGGTCTGCTTTATTGTGTGTGATTCTGCGCCTTATGTTTATTTTAAAAAAATACTGAAGAAAAAATTTAAAAAGAAATCTGGAAAGGAAAAAACATGAAAGAATATCCGGTCATTATCGCGGGCGGCGGACCGGCGGGGGCGGCCTGTGCAAAAGCGCTGAAAGAAGAGGGAATCGAAACTCTGGTGATTGAAAAAGATAAGATGCCCCGTCATAAAACCTGTTCGGGCATCCTTTTTGGACAGACCCAGCTTCTGCTTGATAAATATTTTGGAGCGATGCCGACCGAGGATGTGTATTGTGAGCCGAAGGACATGAATGCCTCTGATATAAAGGAATGGGACAGCGGGAAAGGTTTCTTTGATTATGTCTGGGAGATTCCTAAAGACGGTATCGAATTTTCAAAAGCATATAAAAATATCTGGCGGAACAAATTTGACCGCTGGCTTTTAAAACAGTCCGGAGCAAAGGTTTGGGAAAACTGTATGCTGCGGAATTTTTCAGTTGAAGGAGATAAAATAAAGGTCGAGATCTTTAACAGGGAGATGAGCCAGGTAGATAAGTTTGATAAAGACATGCAGAAGGAACCGCTTTCCTGTTCCTATCTGATTGGTGCGGATGGTGGGAATTCGATGGTCCGAAAGATCCTTGATCCGGAATGGGTCAATGCCGGACCCGAGGTGGTTATCTTCCAGGCGTATTACCGGTTTGAAGATATGGGAGAGCTCAAAGACGGAAGCTGGAACGTGTTTTTCAAAAAAGAAGTGGGAGACATCCTGTGCTGTGTGCACCGAAAAGGAGATTTTTTAACCCTTTGCGTGGGCGGATTTAAAGGAAGGGATCTGAATGAAAGCATGGCGGTTTTTAAAGGGTTCCTGTGTGATGAATTCAAAGTTGTTTTTGGAGAGCAGGAACGGGTGGAAGGCTGTATGATGAGACTGGCACCGCCTGATCTCGGAAAAGAAAATATACTGCTGACCGGGGAAGCTGCAGGAATAATATATTTAAATGGTGAAGGGATCAGCGCTGCTATTGATTCCGGTTATCGGGCTGGAAAGGCTGTTGCCCGGGCCATAAAGGAGAATAAAAAGGCTGAGGATATTTACGGAAATATGGTGAAAGACATCCTGGATCATATGAATGTCTGTATGGAAAAAATCCATTTTTTAACCGCATAAAAAAGAATCAAACAGGAGAAGGCCAATGGCAATTGATGAAGCAAAATTAAATGAGATGATCGGAAAGGTAATAACAGATATCGGTGCGACCTTTCATGCGCCGCTGGTTTTAATCGGAGAGAAACTGGGTCTTTTTAAACAGCTGGTATCCGGAAAGATGAATGGAAAAGAACTTTCGGCTGCTACGGATACGGCAGAGCGATATGTTCAGGAATGGCTTCCGGCAATGGCTTCAGGGGGATATGTCTGTTATGATGCTGATGACGAAAAATATTATCTCACAGAAGAGCAGGCAATGGTGCTGGCAGACGAAGGAAGCCCTGCATATATGCCGGGCGCTTTTCAGGCGGCAACGGCAGCGATTAAATCTGAACCCAAAATTACAGAAGCGTTTCGAACCGGAGAGGGCGTGGGCTGGCATGAACATGATGCGGAACTTTTTCACGGGACCGAGCGTTTTTATAAGCCGCTTTACAGGACAAATCTTGTCCAGAACTGGATTCCCGCACTGGAGGGTGTTCAGCAGAAGCTGGAAGCCGGCGCTTTGGCGGCTGATGTGGGATGCGGTTATGGTTTTTCCACTATTCTTATGGCACAGGCTTTTCCGAAGTCGCGTTTTGTAGGTTTTGATTATCATGAACCCTCGATTAAAGTTGCCAGAGAGCGGGCTTTAGCCGCAGGTGTTTCCGGCCGGGTGACATTTGAGGCGGTTGCAGCTCAGGATATCTCTGCTTCAGGATATGATTTTATTACTTCATTTGATTGTGTGCATGATATGGGTGACCCTGTTGGTGCAGCAGAACAAATTTTAAAAGCGTTGAAACCGGAGGGTACCTGGATGGTCGTAGAACCTTTTGCTGGTGATAAGGTTGAACAGAACTTTAGTCCTATAGGCCGGCTTTATTACTGTGCCTCTGTTACTTTATGTGTTGCGGGCGCATTGGCTCAGGACGTGGGTCTGGCGTTGGGTTGTCAGGCAGGTGAGGTCCGTTTGAAGGAAGTGGTCCTGTCCGGCGGGTTTACCCGTTTTCGCCGGGCCGCAGAGTCCCCTATAAATATTGTATATGAAGTAAGACCCTAAAAAATTGAAATGACAGCAGATATTCCTGGTCATATGAACGTTTGTATGGAAAAAATAAATTTTTTAACCGTATAAAAAAATCAAACAGGAGAAGGCCAATGGCAATTGATGAAGCAAAATTAAATGAGATGATCGGAAAAGTAATATCAGATATTGGTGCGACTTTTCATGCGCCGCTGGTTTTAATCGGAGAAAAGCTGGGTCTTTTTAAACAGCTGGCATCTGGAAAGATGAACGGAAAAGAACTTGCGGCAGCTGCGGGCATGGCAGAGCGCTATGTCCAGGAATGGCTTCCTTCCATGGCTTCAGGCGGTTATGTTTCCTACGATCCGGAAGACGAAAAATATTATCTGACTGAAGAACAGGCAATTGTGCTGGCAGACGAAGAAAGCCCTGCATATATGCCGGGCGCATTTCAGGCGGCGACGGCAGCGATAAGATCAGAGGCCCGGATCACTGATGCGTTCCGTACCGGAGAAGGGGTGGGCTGGCATGAACACGATGCGGAACTTTTTCATGGAGCCGAGCGTTTTTATAAGCCGCTTTATCGGACAAATCTTATTCAGAACTGGATTCCTGCGCTGGAGGGTGTTCAGCAGAAACTTGAGACCGGTGTTTTAGTGGCGGATGTGGGCTGCGGTTATGGTTTTTCCACCATTCTTATGGCACAGGCTTTTCCGAAGTCCCGTTTTGTGGGTTTTGATTATCATGAGCCCTCGATCAAGACTGCCAGAGAACGGGCTTTAGCAGCCGGTGTTTCAGACCGGGTGACCTTTGAGGCGGTTTCTGCGCATGATATTCCAGCTTCCGGATATGATTTTATTACTTCATTTGACTGTGTGCATGATATTGGCGATCCTGCCGGCGCTGCAAAACAAATTTTAAAAGCGTTGAAGCCGGACGGCACCTGGATGGTCGTGGAACCTTTTGCCGGAGATAAAGTTGAACAGAATTTTAATCCTGTGGGCAGGCTGTATTACTGCGCCTCAGTTCTTTTATGTGTGTCGGGTGCGCTTGCTCAGGATGATGGACATGCCCTTGGCGGACAGGCCGGTGAGGCCCGTTTGAAGGAAGTGATGCTGGCCGGCGGGTTTACCCGTTTTCGCCGGGCTGCAGAGTCTCCTGTAAATATTGTATATGAAATAAGGCCGTAAAAAAACAGCTTATGGGGAATAGCGAATAGCTATTCCCCATAAGCATTTTGCTTTGGATTTAACTAAGCCGCAGCCGGGATATTAAAAATTCCACAATTGAGTCAATCATTACTAAGGTTATTCCGAAATCCGCACTCTAAAATCCGAATTCGAATTATCTCTTTTTATTTCAGATAACTCTGGAAATATCTCCTGTCGGGTTCCCGCACCTGCTATTGTGAGGGCCCGACGCTTGCCGGTTTTATAGGTTGATCTGCAGGAAAAGGTCTTTAGCCGTTTGTTTCGGTGAGATTTTTAAAGGTTTTCTTTGCGTTTCTGTAGTTTTAAAAGAGACATTTCTGCCTTGTTTCAGGTCTTTAAATTTACGGCTCCCCACCCCCATTTTCTTGATATTTCCTCTATTCAGCTGCACTGTATTAGCCAATTATAATTATTCCGGTTATATTTTATGACCAGGGTCATTACGCCTAATTTTTTATAAGGCTCTGAATTTAAATGCTTTTTTAAATTCAAGATCAGAACTTAAATTTTTAAATAAAAATATTTATGACTCAGTTCAAAATTTTCTTGACATCGGACTAAAGATGCCATATTTGATTCAATATGGATAGCTTATAAAAAAAGAATGGTTTTAAAAGCATTGAAGATGTTTTTTTATGTATATATATTTAATGGTCAATATAAAACTTTATATGTTTAAAAAGCAATAACAAAATGGTATTCGTCCTTTATATCAATATAAAAAATTATATTTAGTAGAAAAAGGATTTTTACTTTATAAAAAGATTATCTTTGTTTATTACTTCGTAAGATCATCTTAGAGTATCTTAATTTATTATTTAGTTATGAAAAATAAGATTGACAAGCAAAAAAGCATTTGATAAATAGGTCAAGATATGTGGGTATACTTACTGGTAAACAAAATCTGTTTTTTATGCAAATCAAAAATTTTATTAAAGTATCACTTTAAAAATGTTATTTGCCCGTTTCTTCCCAGTAAAAAGGAAGTCTCGCGCCTTTTAACAGGACCGTTATCCCGGAGGAGATAATATGTCAAACCGAATCAGAATCGTACTGATCCTTGTAATTATGGCACTTGTTATCGTTGCGAGTTACTGGTACATGCAGGAAACAACCGGCAAGGTGGAAGTGGCTGTGGAGCAGAAGTGGCGTTTACATGACAATCTGTTGGATGTCTCCTTTTCAGAAGATACCAAAGGCCGGTTGGGGCATCGGCCGGCAACTGATGTTTCATTCTCCGGAGAGTCGGCCGGTTGGGCTGTCGGTCAGTACGGTACAGTCCTGCGCTCGGAAGACGGGGGCAAGAGCTGGAGCTATCAGCGAAGCAATACCACCCGGGATTTGATGGGGGTTTTTGCCATCAGCCGGGAAAAAGGCTGTGCCGTGGGCCGGGCCGGTACCATTATGCGTACAGAAGATGGCGGGAATAACTGGCACCGGGTGGAAAGCGGAATTGCCTGTCAATATAATGATGTGGTTTTTATCAGTCCTCAGGATGGTTTTATTGTCGGTGAGTTTGCAAGTATTCTGAGAACAAAAGACGGCGGTGTCAACTGGGAGCTGATTCACGGTGGTGAGCCGGAGGAAATCGATTTTTCACAGATCAAGGAAGGAGAGATCCTTGATGACGATTTCGGGATGGAAGAGGAAGTCTATACCTTAAAAAGAATCTATTTCCTGGATTCGGAGCACGGCTGGACCGCGGGTGAATACGGCACGATTCTGAGAACGATCGACGGCGGCAAGTCCTGGCTGAAAGTAAACAGTGGCACTGAAAATTCTCTGTCCGGCATTGAGTTTCTGAATATGGATCTCGGTTTTGCCGTGGGACTGGACGGGATTATCATTAAATCGACTGACGGCGGTATCAGCTGGACAAAGGACAAGCCTACTATCAAAACTCATTACTATGATCTTTTCTTTAAGCGTTTCGGCGCATCCACCACTCGCAATGATGCGGTGGCCGTGGGACAGGGCATCATTGCTTCGTATTCATATTTTAAAAAACCCTATCTTCAGAACTGGGTGCCGGCTCTGGAGATGAATTACAGAATCGACTATAACTGGATAAACAGTATTACCTTTATTTCCAAAACAGGTGAGCGGGCAATTGCTGTGGGTGATCAGGGCCTGATCCTGTGGACCGACAATGGCGGGGATGAGTGGGATATTGTTCGATATCCTGAAAAAAGTGTTGAGCTGGTCCTGGCGCGCTGAATAAAGTGGGTGGTCTGACGAAAAGGGAATAACCGGCAACAGGTTGAAAGAGAAAGAGGGAGAACACATGGCTGAAGAAAAGAAGACGACCATTGGTGAGTTTATTGTAAGGTATCGCTACCCGATTATGATCGTAATGTCACTGCTGACCGTTCTGTTTGTCTATGGGATGACCCAAAAGCTGAGCATGGAGGTGCTGCTGGAGGAGATGATCCCGCCAAACCATGAGTTTGTGAAGCTGAATGCTCAATATGAAAGTGTTTACGGCGGGACCAGTACGGTCATGCTGGCCATTATGCTGGAAAAAGGAGATATCTTTAAACCTGAGATCCTGGAAAAAATTAAGCGCATTAATGATGCGGTGCTTTTTAATCCGGACATCAGACGGTCTTTTGTCTACTCCATTGCCCAGCGTAAAAGTAAGGCGACCAAAGGACACGCCGGCGGAACAGTGGATGTGACTGCTCTGATGTGGCCGGAAATCGATACCAGTCCCCAGGGGATCAAGACGCTGAAAGAGAATATTTTTACTGCTGAGTTGTACAACGGGGCTCTGGTGTCCAAAGACGGCAAGGCGACTCTGATCATGGCGGATTGCTGGGATAATATTGATTACAGTAACTTTTTTGATTTTATCCAGGAATTAAAAGAGCGTGAAGAAGACGATAACCTGAGTATCCATGTTGCCGGCCGTCCCATGCTGCTGGGCTGGATCTACCATTTTATGCCTAAGCTGTATTTGATCTTTGCGATTACCATTGTATTTACCGTTATTGTGGTGGCAGCCTATTTTTCTAATGTGGTGGTGATTATTCCGCTTTTGGCCCTGGTATTGAGTACGGTTTGGGGCTTTGGGGTGATTTCTCTTTTCGGGGTTAACTTTAATCCGCTGATGGTGGTGCTGGCTGTTCTGGTGGCGGCACGGGCTCTCAGCCATTCTGTGCAGACGACCCGGCGCTATCTGGAAGAGCTGTACCTGTCCGGCGGGGACAGGACAAAGGCGGCGGTTAAAACTCTGGACGGCCTGTTCCTGGCCAGCCTGGCAGCGATCGTGACGGATGCGGCAGGATTTTCGGTTTTGATTCTTGCCCGGATACCCATGGTCCAGAAAATCGCGATCCTGTGTGCCTGCTGGGTGGTTTCGATCCTGCTGATATCTTCGATTCTCGGACCGCTTCTCTGTATCTATATGCCCATTCCCAAAAACCTGAAAAAGTATGACTTTTCCTGGGATAAAGACAAGAAAAAGAAAAAGAAGGGTCTCATGGACAGGGCGGCTGACCTGTGTCTGCGCCGGTCCAATATTGCCATTGTCATTGCCATGATCGTTATCGGAATGGTTGCCGCAACTTTTGACTCCAAGCTGAAAGTGGGGGACACCTTTCCGGGTTCTCCGATCCTGTGGCCGGACTCGCGCTATAATATGGACTGCCAGAAGATCAACGAAAAATTTGACGCTTCCGGTACCGACCTGATCAGCGTCATTGTGGTAGGAAAAGAAGAATGGTCAATACAGGAACCCGAGATTTTAAAGCGGATCGATCTGTATGAGCGCTACATTGCCCATAAATTTCCGGATCTGGTAGGGGGTACCCAGTCGGTGGCAAAGATCGTCAAGACTATGAACAAGGAATTTCACGAGGGGGATGTGCGCTATATGACCATTCCCGATGATAAACGCCTGATCACCAACCTGATGTTTTTTTACCAGACAGCGGGTGATCCGGGAGATTACACGACTTTGTTTGACGGACGCTATCGCCATACCATCATACGGATCTTTTTGAAAGATCATCGCGGTGAAACTCTGACGCAGGTTGTTCAGGCGACAAAAGAGTTCTTTGATTCGCAGCCGAAAATTAAAGATATGGAATTTAAATTTGCGGCCGGATACGGCGGTATTCTGGCGGCCACCAATGAGGAAATCAAAAAGTCACAGACCGGAACCCTGGCGCTGGTCTTTTTGACCGTGTTTGTGTTCTGCGGCCTGGCCTACCGGTCCTTTGTAGCGGCTATTCTTTTGTGTGTGCCGCTGTTGGTGGCCAGCCTGGTGGCATTTATGTATATGGTGATTAGGGATATCGGCCTGGATATCAATGTGCTTCCGGTTGCCGCGGTGGGGATCGGGGTCGGAGTGGATTACGGAATATACATCCTGAGCCGGATGGAGGAAGAGTTTAAAAACACCGGCGGGGACTGGAACGCCGCGACCCATACCACCATGAATTCTGCCGGAAAAGGCGTGGTGATCACAGCGATTACTGTTATTATTCCGATCCTGCTCTGGCCGATCATGGCAGACCTGAAATTCCAGGCAGAGATGGGACTGCTGCTCTCCTTTATCATGTTTTTTGACATGTTGGGTGCGCTATTTTTCCTGCCGGCAGCAGTTAACCTGATCAAACCGAAATTTATGCTGCGTTCAGCCGGCGCTGTTATTCTTGAAGGCTGTTCGATTCATGCGTCAATCCTGCGCGGAGATGCTGCTGAGGTTGCGTATGCGATCAAAAATGGCGGAGATGTCAACCAGCCCTGTCCTGACAATATCAGTCCGGTCATTGAAGCCCTGCGCGTTGTTGACAGTAATCAGAGAGTCAAGATCCTTGAGCTGTTGCTGGAATCAGGTGCCGATTCCAATGCAAAAGACGGTCTGGGCCGCACGGCACTTCAGATTGCTGTCAAACATGGGTTTAACGAGTCAGTTTCTCTGCTGTGTGCCCGGGGTGCTTTGCCGGATGCAGGGGAAGAGGGAGAAAACCGGCCTGTCAGGGTAGCTATCAGAAACGGACATGTTAAAACTGTTGCTGCGCTGATTGATGCGGGTGCCAAAATAGGTCCGGAAGAAATACTGGAAGCAGTAAGGTCTGGAAGTAACGGGGACTTTGTCCGTGCCGATATTCTCATCAGACTGTTCGCCAGCAGGAAGGTAGCGTTGGAGGGGTCGGACGCAATAAGGGAACTTGCAAAAATCCGGGAAACAGGAGGTTATGAAGAAACCGTTGCCATATTAAAAAGTGTGGCAGACCACAGTTCCTGAAACCGGTAAAAATTTACAACAGGGGAAAATATAATTTTATAGCAGAAAGGAGGTTAAACAGGAGCAATAAAAAGGTTTACGCATCAGCAAAATAAAAATAATAATTTTGGGGGGTGCAAATGAAAGCTTTTAAATTTGTCTTAAAAAGCTGCACATTGATGGCCGCAGTTTTCCTCGCTATTCAATCTCCGGTACTGGCTACCGAGTTTGATATAGCGGGACGGCCGTTTTTTATTAATGGATTTATTACTCAGGAAGGTGCCCTGGGCGTTGATAATTCACATCTTAGTGGACGGAATCTGAGCGCTTATTCTACCCTTCAGCTTGAGTGGGAATACAAGTTTAACGACAAGATTTCTCTTTACGGTATTAACCGCTTATTTGGCGATCAGGCCTACAATATTCACCATAACCGCAGCTGGTTCAAAAAGGCCAACCATCAAAAGGCCCAGGAAAGTAATGCCCGAAGAAATATGGAGTGGGAATGGAACATTAATGACCGCGGCTGGGAAGTTTTTAGAGAGATCTATTTTGATATTTATACCGAGAATTTTCAGTTTCGCATCGGTAAGCAGCAGGTTATCTGGGGGGAGAGTGACGGGCTGCGCCTGATGGACTGTATTAACCCTCAGGACATGCGTTATGAATTCAATTTGCGCGATTCTGATGAAGGCTATGAATATACCCGTATTCCGCTGTGGCTGATAAAGACAACTTATTTTCCAAAGATCAAGCCCTTTGGAATTAAGGATCTGCAATTCGAATTTATTATCAACCCCGGAAAGACCCGGATCAACCGTCTTGAGCTTTACGGGTCAGAGGGCGGTGTCTGGGCCACTGAAATGCCGAACCTGCCGCGCGGTGTACGCGTAGATGTGACAGATAAAAATCACGCGACCGGCATTGACAAGGCTGAGTTTGCCACGCGGATCATGGGAGACTATGATGGCTGGCTTTTTACTCTGAACGGTTACTATGGCTATCAGCAGGAAAATACCGCAATTTTACTTCCCACCGGGCCAACCATCGCGGCGCCCTGGGATGAGGCTTTTTTAACTTTGAACTTTGATAAAAAGTTCTATCATAAAAAACTGGTCGGTTTTACGCTCAACAAGGAGCTGACCGCTATCAGGATGAGAAAAACCACCTCACCGGTGCTGCGTGTTGAGGCATTGTATGAATTTGACAAGCCTTTCTGTTATGAAGGCGAGCACATCGGGGACATGGCATGGACCGGTCTGAACGGGAAATACAGTGAGGCCCGAAAATTCAAAGACCAGATGCGCATGATGGTGGGCTTTGACTGGCAGATTTATCTCCGTTTTCTGAACAAGCGGGAGTCCTTTTTTACCAGCGCTCAGTTTTTTGTCTTTTATATCCGGGGCAAAAACGGTGAGTATGTGAATGCACCTTTTTACTTTACCAACAAGGTAAAAGGTGAGTTGATGCCGCCTCTGCCGCCGTCACGTGACGGGAGCAGGATCGATCCCTGGCGCATTCACAAGACTCAAAAATATTTCTCCTTTCTTATGAATACCTATTATGATAACAAGCGGATCATGCCGCAAGTTCTTTACCTGTGCGATCTGAATGAACACGCTCATGGATTAAAAGCCAAGATCTGTTTTAACTATGGTTCCCACTGGCGGCCGGAAATCGGTACCATGATGTGGTGGGGTGATCATGACACCGGTAAATCCTTTGGTCTGTTTCAGAAAAACCGGCAGGTCTATATGAAGATTAAATACCAGTTCTAGAAAGGCGGACATTATGCGCATCAAAAACTTATTCATAATAGTATTAACTTTTACAGTGGTGGCACTGTCGGTATTTCCGGCGGCAGCCGGAGTTTTGCCGCACTGGGCCCAACAGTGGAAAGACTGGGCACAATCAACCGGCAACAGCGACCATATTGAGTGGGCGGAGCAATACTGTAGTCCCGAGTCGATCAAGCTGGGAACAGAGTGGGAAACTTATCTGGGCTATAATGCAGTGGATATCGTGGCCAAGGATAAAACCGCTCCAAGCATCAAACCGGGCCTGGTGATCACGCCTGAGAATATAAAGCAGTATGAAAAAGAACTGCGACAGCTGTTTCCTTATGGCTTTGAGTGGGAAGTTGATCGAATTATGGGAAGCGGTCCCTTTGCGGATTATAATTATTTTCCGCTGGAAATGGAAATTGTTCCGACGCATCATCAGTGGAATGATCGCGGTTACATGGAGGCGTCCAAGAAGTATTCGTCAACCTGTAAGATCGGGGAAAATGATGCACTGGTAGGCTGGACAGCCGGACTGCCTTTTCCCAAGCCTGAAAATGCTCTACAGATGGTTCACAATTATGACCGTCTGACCATTATGGGAGATAACCTGAACTCCATGCCGCTGCAGTTCGGACTATACGGAAAAGACGGCAAGCGCGAGAGAGTTGAAAAGGTGGAACTTCACTGGCGCAACTATGTGGGCCGGATCAAGGTACCGCCGATGCCCGCCATTCCCGGAGCAAAGGACATTTATGAAAAGGGCTCGATTGTTGCAACTTATCCCTATGATCTGAAGGGGTTTACCGCGGTCAGGACCCGCTATGCCGATCCCCAGAAGGAAGACTCTTTTGTAACTTATATTCCTTCAATGCGCCGTATCCGCCGTTTGGCCGGAACCAACACCCAGGATCCTCTGGTGGGTTCCGATATTTCATGGGAAGACTGGAAGGGATACTGGTCAAAAATATCCATTCATCCGGCCGAGTACAAACTGCTGGGTGAAGCGGTTGTGCTTTGTCCCTCTATTAATCCCAAACCGATCAAGTATGAGGAGAAATACGGCGGTTTCAGCCAGCGTTATCTCTGGGAACGTCGTCCGGTCTGGATCGTTGAGATTGCCAACAAGGAGCCGACCTATATTTATGGTAAACGGGTTATGTATATTGATAAAGAGACCTTTGCCATGCAGCAGGAAAACTTCTATGATCAGAAGGGCCGTCTCTGGAAGGTCTGGGACTGGTGCTGGAGATGGAATCCGGAAAACGGCGAGCTTGATTACTGGAACCCTTTTCTTGTTGATTTGATCAACCGGCATGCAACTATTGCCAATCATCATATTATGCTGAATATGACCAACCTGACGGAGAATTACTTTAATCTTAGATACCTTTCAAGTAAAGCGCATTAATTGAAAGGTTGTTAAAAAGTACAAAAAAGGCAGGATATTATATCCTGCCTTTTTTTTTGTTTATTGAAGATTTAAACTGGCAAATCTGAGAACTCGCGGTTTACAATTTTAGCAGTGTAACCTTTAAAAAGAATTTGACCATGTCTGAGCCCGGGGCTCCGTCGTGGCAGGAGGGCAGGGATTCAAGGGGGCAAATGAAAACCCTGAAATGAAGCTTCCGAATTTCACTAATTACCTTCCACAATTGAGTCAATCATTACTAAGGTTATTCCGAAATCGCGCATACTTAAATCCGAATTCGAATTATCCCTTTTTATTCCAGGTCACTCTGAAAACACCTTCTGTGGGGTTTCCGTATTTAATTTTGTCCGGGTCAAGTTCGATGATTCTGTAATTAATGTGCGGGGGCAGTTCCTTTAGTCCCAGTTTCTGCAGGGATTTTTTAAGATCCATCTTTTTGACGGCTTCGGCGAACTGTTTCGGGTTCTTGCTGCGGTTGTAGACTTTCGCTGTGCACCAGGCCTGCATGCCTTTGTAGGTCCAGTAGCCTTCTTCTGAATCATAGGGTTCTGCGATTGAAAAAGAGACCTTTTTGCTGTGTTTCAGGTTTTCAAATTTACCGCCGCCTTCTGAAAGTACAAAAAAAGTGAGGCCGTTTGTCTTGTACTCAAGGGGGGTTGACCGGGCAGAACCCCCTTTGCAGGTACTTAAGTGGAGCACATGGTTTCTTTTGGTGAATTTTTTAAGTTCGCGTTCAAAGCCGAGCGGGGTTTTAAAGTTCTTGATCTTAATGCCGGACTGTTTAAACACTTCAACAAAAGGTTTGGGTACGGGTACTTGTGAGATTTTCGGCATGATGGTCGCTCCTTATAATTTTATGATTAAATCATTGTCCTGATTCAGAGGGTTTTACAGCTTAAGTTCTCTTTAAAAGGGTTCGAGGGGGCAAAGATTCCAGGGTTAAGTGAAAAGCCCTAAGCCTCGGCCAGCTTGACATTGTTCCTTTTGACGATGCACGAGACAGATACGGCCAAAAAAAGATCTTCCTTTATGCCTGTCTGATAACCGAGGGGATTAGTAATCTTTCTTGTAATCGTTCATACTATTATATAATATAAGAAGATACCTATTTCAATCTATTATTTTTTATATTATGTGTCCCGCTAATTTGAAAGACATGTTTAAAAACAGCATCACAACGGCAAAACAGCTTGCTAAGACCTATCCGTCTATGGATATTGATCAGGATGCGGTCGGCAGGGTGATTAAAAAATACCCCATGCTGATAAATCCTTATATCGCCCAGCAGCTCAGAAATCAAAGCAGCCCCTTCTGGAAGCAGGCTGTTCCCCATATTGATGAGATCGATGTAAACGATGGTATTATCGATCCCCTGGCTGAAGAAAAATTTTCACCGGTGGTGAATATTACCCATCGATATCCTGATCGGGTCCTGTTTTTAGTTTCGAACCGATGTGCCATGTACTGCAGGTTTTGCACTCGGAAGAGAAAAGTCGGAAAAAATTTTAAGGTTGATGCCGAAACCATCAATGCGGGGATCGAATATATTCAGCGCAATGAACAGATAACAGATGTTCTGGTCTCCGGCGGGGACCCTTTTATGATGGAAGATGATGCACTGGCAGATATTTTAAGTCGTCTTCAGGCTGTTTCTCACGTGGAAACCATGCGCATTGGTACCCGTGTCCCGATTTTATTTCCGCAGCGGGTAACAGAAAAACTGGCGGAGATGCTTTCCCGTTTTCAGCCCTTATATTTAAATACCCACATTAACCATCCAGATGAAATAACTGAAGAAGTTAAATCTGCTTTCAGATTATTGGGTGATGCCGGTATTTCACTGGGGTGCCAGACCGTGCTTTTGAAGGGGGTAAATGATACTCCTGAAATCATGAAAAAACTGATGAAAAAACTTCTTCAAACAGGGATACGGCCCTACTATCTTCACCATGGTGATATGACCCTTGGGGCGTCTCATTTCAGAACCACCATAAAGACCGGTCTTGATATTATCGCTGCCATGCGCGGGCACATCTCGGGTATGGGTATTCCCCATTATGTGATCGATCTTCCCGGCGGGGGCGGGAAGGTTCCCCTGGTGCCCGAATCTGTAACCGGTATTGATGGGAATGATCTTCTGATTAAAAATTATCAGGGAAAAATATTCAAATACAGGGTCGACGAAGAAGATAAGAAATTATTTAAGGAGAAAAAATGAAAGTCATATCACTTGATACACTGGAAAAGGTAAAGGTAGATATGGAAGGCGCAAAAAACCTTTTTAAACAGGTACCGATTTCGGGTAAGGACGGGTCGCCTGTTTTTTGCTTCCGGGTATTTACAGTCGAGCCTGAAGGTCATACGCCTTATCACACGCATCCTTTCGAACATTTAAATTATGTTATTGAGGGAGCAGGTGCAATGATCACAGAAAGCGGTGAAGAAAAACCGCTTGAAAAAGGTGATTTTGCCATTGTGCTTCCAGATGAAAAGCACTGTTATAAAAATATATCCGCAGATAAGCCCTTTGTGATGATCTGTGCGGTTCCAAAAGCGTATGAATAGAAGAAAATTTTTAGTATTTATTATAGGATACAATGTTAAAACAGTTGGTTATCAATATAAATAAGCCGACTTTTCTTAGTGTTAATTTTTATTGAAGAACTTTATTTAAAAAATAAACATCCAACATTGAACATCGAACGTCCAACGTCGAATTAAAATCAATCACAAATGGTTATTTTTTCTTTTCAGCTGTTTTACTGTTTGTCCCAAAAATCTTAATTAATTCTTAGGTTCCCGGTAAAAGTTTATTAAGACGTTTCGGTTTTTTAAGCAAAGAAACCTTTTTAATCAACCGGACCCACTGCTGGGCTTCACCGTGGTTTGGATAAGGGGATGTGCTCCGATCGTAATAATTGACCCGCCATATGATTGCCGGTCCGTCCCTGGCAGCTGCTTCACTAATTATATAATGCGTACCGAAATGCTGAGCAACCGTTTTTCAAGATCATACATTTGCTTCTTCATTTTCCCCATTCGTCATTCGATGCCTGTCCTGAGCCGGGTCGAAGGGTTGAACGTTTGATGTTCATCTATTTTCAACTTGTCCGTTTGTGCCTTAAAAAATATCAGTGGTGTAAATTGTTTTTTTACCCACAGATTCTGTTGAAGAGCCAAAATTAATAATAAAAACCGGGATATGCCGCTTTCTGAGCGGTGAGCATCAATTGCCGAGATATTCGTTGCATCATGCTGCGGGGAGTGTTATTTCAGGAAAGCGTTTTTGGTTCAGGCACTTCCAGTATTTCTTATGCTGGAAGATAACCTTTTGTATAATTTCTTCTATAAATTCTTTGGCTTTCGTCTCGTTCTGTACAGTCTCTTTTGAACCGTTTTGCATAACATTAAGAACAGCTTTAACAGATCTTCTCAGAGCAGAGGGGTCATACCCCCCTTCAAGAACCATAACAACGTGTCCATTACAGGTTCTTTCTGCTATTTTTAGAACCGTATTGGCCATAGCTGCAAAGCCGTTTTCCGTCAGTGCCATACCGCCTATCGGGTCATCCAGGTGAGCGTCGAATCCCGCAGAAACCAGAATAAGCTGAGGTTTATATTCAAGGGCCACCGGAAGGAGGAGCCTGTTGTAAATTTCAATATATTTTGCATCTCCGGTGTTTGCCTGTAAAGGAACATTAATAGTAAAGCCACGTCCGGTTCCAGTTCCGATTTCTTCAAAATCACCTGTTCCGGGGAAAAAAGGAAAACGGTGTGTTGAAAAAAGCAGGATCTCAGGCGTACTTTCAAAAACTGACTGGGTACTGTTGGGGTGATGGACATCCCAGTCAACAATCAGGATTTTAGTCAGGCCAAATTTTTTTTGGGCATATTTTGCGGCAAGGGCAATGTTGTTAAAAATACAGAAACCCATTTGCCTGTTTTTCATTGCGTGGTGACCGGGTGGCCTCACCAGAGCGAATGCATTTACTATCCTGTTTTGCATAACTTTTTTTACAGCTTCAAGCACACTGCCAACGGCCAGAAAAGCGGTTACACAGGTTTTTTCTGAGGTTACGGTATCTGGATCGAGATAATGTATCGGTTCATTGGCCGTATCGATTATTTTATCAATATAATCAGAAGTATGAATGGATTCAACTTCTTCAATGCTTGCCAGACGGGCCGGTATGTTAAGCAGAGAATCAAGCAGATGGTTCTTTCTGAGCATGTGAAAAATACTTTCAAGTCTCCAGGGAGCTTCTACATGATGAATTCCCGTTTTATGCTCCAAAAACCTTTGGTCATAAATAATTCCTGTTCGTTTCAAGGCTAACATTTCAGCAGTCTATTTAATAAAGTGGTTAAGTTTTATCCGCAGTATTACAGGAGCTTTTAGCAACGTTCTTTTTATGTTGTCATCTTTTGTCAAAAGAGGATCCTTTTTTTCGATCTGTGGGCCGGCCCGGTATGTATCCGGAGATACAAGAAGAAGCGATGTTCTGCTTTTACAATGATGTTAGCTGACGGCAGAAAGCATATTTGTTAAAATGACTCCCACAGTATTGTTTTCAGTGTAGTCGGAAACGATAAATATTATGTTTCCGCGGTTAATCTATTTAAAAACAATCTTTTCTGATATGAACCTTTTAGGATGTTTTTCCTTGAAAATTCAATATTTTAACAGCTGATGTTTTGTTTCATTATGCATCTTTTACTCGGTCGGGATATTACAATGTTTTTCCTGAACGTTTAAAATATTCCTTGTTTTTTCTCGACGGGTAAAGTCATGTCCCGGCATGTGTTTGGTTTTTTAAAATCAGCAAACACAAGCTGAAGTTCTGTTCTCATGAGAAATTTTCCGCGTTTCAAGAATTACGTTTGCTTTATGTTTTAATTCGTTTAAGTTGTAGCTTTTTGTAAGGAACAGGTCTTTTATCTCTGCTGTGTGACCGGAAATAAAAGAGTGTAAAATTATGGGCAGCTCCTGATGGTTTTCTCTTATCTTTTTTAGTATACACTTTTGTTTTTCAATTGGGATCATGTTGTCCATTACGATAAGGTCTGGTTCTTTTCTGTTAATGATCTGAAGGTATTTATTTTTATAAGTTATGGTTATTACAATGCGGTCGTTCCAAATAAGTTCTTTTTTATACAAGAACCCTAGTGATTCGCAACCGTCTAAAACCAATATTTTTTTCATAGTGTTCTCTTTTTATTTTTTAAGGGTTGTTTTTTTGTTTAATTCTGTAGTGGGTAGAAAAGGTATCACCTGTTGTTAAATGCTGGTGGCAGACATTTTTTATCCTTTGACAGTCAGAAGGATAGATCATTTTATTTTCCCAGCCTTAAGCGCTTTTGGGAAACTGCTTTTCTTGTAGTCCAGTTTTTTATAGAATTTACCCGCCCAGGAAATAGAGTCCGTGATAAGGTTCCATTTGTCGCCATATTCACCGGGAATGGTAAAACGGGAGCACACGCTGTTTTGTGAATTAACAGTTGCCCCGGTATTTAAATGTTGTGCGTCTGTTGTTTTTTTCAGGACGCTCCCTCCTTGTCTGAATTAAAAGAGGTTCTTGTTTTTGATTTGCTGTTCCAAAATTCCATGCTTTCTTTAATTCCATTTTTACTTCTTTGTAGTGCCCAGATCTTTCCATCGCGATTATAGAACCGGGTCGTACCGTGGAGTTTTCCGTTAAGGTATGTTTTCTCCGACTTGGGTTTTCCGTTTGGATGATATTCTCTTATGACTTCTTTTTTATATTTTTTTGGGGGTTGTATGCTCGGCAGCATGGTTTTTTCTTCACACATTTTTATTTCTTCTCCAGGCCGCTTACTTATTTTATTGATTTAGCCTGTTATACTGTTTAAAAATTAATAAATATGTTACCAGACCTCAGCTTCGAGACGATGCAGCAGCCAGTCCTTTTTGTCTGGTGTAAGCGGGCTCATATTTTTTTCGATCCATCTGATATCACCGCTGATGAGCGCGGCTTTTTCCTGCCCGGTTAGTTCGTATCCTTCAAGAACATTTGTGCCGGAAAAGAGCAGCGCTGTGCGAAACGTTTCATCAATTGCGGCGCGTTTTAAAACATGCGTAACCGCAGTTTTATGGATTTCACGTTCTTTTCTGGCTGCGCGATATATGGCTCTGGCCAGAAAAGATTTTGCAGCCCCAACAATTTTATGGGTTAGAATCGTTCTTGTTTGCATGGTCTTTTCCTTTCTGTAAAGGAGTTTTTGTTCACTCACTAACTAATGTTATCAAGATTCATGCCAGCTATAAATTAAATACTAGTTTGATTATGTTATTAAGTTTTTACAGGGGGTTACCAGATTTAAAGATCCTGAAGAACTGAAAATAGGTGTATCGAAAGATGTGATTATTGCATAAGTGTAGCGATACATAAGTGTAGCGCTACACTTTTAGGAGGTTTTTTTAAGATTATATTTTGTTAGCAGCCGGTATAGTCTTGTGCGGCTGATGCCCAATGATCGGCAGGTTTTTGCTTTGTTCCAGTCCGTCTGATTCAATGTTTTAACCACAGTTTCGAGCATATCAGGGGAGACTTCTTTTTTGGCGGACGGCTCTTTAATGGATATATTTTCTGTTATTTCCGGGGGGAGATGCTCCGGTATAATGGTTTTCCCCTGGCAGAGGATGACGGCATGTTCTATGGCATGTTCAAGCTCGCGAATGTTTCCCGGCCAGGAATACTGCATGAAAATCCTAAGAACAGAAGCGTCTATATTTTTAATAGATTTTTTTAAACTTTTTTTAAACAGCTTAAAAAAATGATTTGTCAGAAGCGGGATATCTTCTTTGCGTTTCTGCAGCGACGGGATGTGCACTTCAACGACTTTCAGGCGATAATAAAGGTCTTCCCGGAACTCCCGGTTCAGTACTTTTTCTTTTAGGTTGTGGTTTGTTGCGGTAATCACACGCACATCGACCTTTCGGGGCTCTGCGTCACCCACCCGTTCAAATTCTTTTTCCTGCAGTACCCTCAGAAGTTTAAGCTGAATGCGGGGTGAGATGTCGCCGATCTCATCTAAGAATATGGTGCCGCCATCAGCAAGTTCAAACCGGCCTTTCTTGTTCTTTATGGCTCCGGTAAAGGCGCCCTTCACATGTCCGAACAGTTCGCTTTCAAGAAGGTTCTCAGAAAGGGCAGAGCAGTTTATGGTGATCATGGGGTTTTTTGACCGGATGCCGCTGTAATGGATGGCACGGGCAACCAGCTCTTTGCCGGTTCCGCTTGAACCGGTGATCAGGACGGTTGTATCCGTGTCTGCAAGGTTCTCAAGAAGATTATATATTTCCTGCATTTTACTGTTTTTTCCGATAATACTTTGGAAATAAGACCGTTCCTTCAGGGTCTGTTCAAGATAGGCGACTTCGGACCTTAAGGTTTCTTCTGCCATTTTGTGTTCGGTAATGTCCTGAAGGGTCTCGATCGCACCGGTGATGATTCCCCTGGCATTTCGGATGGGTGAGGCCGTAAAAAACAGCCATTTACCGTCTTTCCCCAGGTCGGGAAAAAAATCTTCTGCCTCATAGGCGCAGTCAATGGTTGCAGATTTCCGTCCTTTATTGCCGTAAAATTTTAAAAGTTCATCTTCAGACCGGTTGTCGAGCATGTTGTCCGCCATGACCGGTTTGGGTTCTTTATAAAAGACTTTCCACTGCATGTTGGTGCCAATGATCTGGTCTGCGGGGATGCCGGTGAGATTTGCGCAGGCGGTGTTCCAGTGGGTGACTTTGTGGTCTTTATCGAGAACAAAGGTTGGAATTGAATTTGCGTAAATGATCTGTGAAAGAACATTTTTATTTTCTCGCAGTTCCTGTGATGCCTGTTTTCGTTCAATGATCCTTCCCACCAGTGCTGCAATGGCGTGAATCAGTTTTTTTTCTTCCTGCAGAAACGGGCCATCATCAATATCCGGACGTTCTTCCAGATAATATATTTCGATGAACCCGGCATGTTTTTCGTAAACCTTGAAGTCAGACCGGAGTTTCCAGGCGGTGGGCCTGAAGTTTTCAGTGGTGTATTTATCATTGCCAAAGGAAATCTGTGCGGCTGTAATTTCCGGATACCGCCAGGAAGTGATGATCAGCTTGACGATTCCGTTTAAGATGCCTTTAATGGATGCATCGTGTTTTTCCACCAGGTTGGAGATTTCAATCAGGCAGTTGAATTCTTTAACCCGTTCTCCAGGGGCGTGGTTTTTTTCCTTGAGCTCAGATTCAGTCTGATGAACTTGAGGCTCCAGAGTCTCAAGTTTGGTAACTTTCTGACGAAGTTCTTGTAGCTCCCGGATTAACGCTTCTTTTGATCTTTTGCCATCCTGCATTTTATGTGCGGCCTTCATATAATACTTACTCTCATTTAAGTCTAAAGAGATAAGTCCGTCAAGTGGAAAAGAAGGATGTAGGGTAAAATGGAGGAGCATTGTTCCTGCATTTTATCCTGTACTTAGAAGCTTACATTCAAATCAACCTGAAAGCGATTTTCGGAACGTGTCCTGCCCTGAATGTTTTCCGTACGGTAATAATCAAAAACGAGATTTATATTTATGCACAGTCCATACTGAAAAATAAATTCATGACCTTTTGCGTTTGTTCCGCCATATGCATCTGAATCGGGCCATATGTCCAGCCAGGCATCGGTCTCCAGCCTGCGGTAATTGTATTTGAACTGCCACTGGCCTTTTGTCCTCACTTTCTTTGCGCCGAATTTGAATCCAAGCATATAGCCGTCATCATCGTTGCTGACCTCAATATTATTGATGTAATCCGCAAAAATAGCAAAATACGGGAGGTTTGTCCCGAAAGGGTTTACTATACCCAGTTCGCCGGTGATGCCGAGAGCATCGTAATCATGTTTTAACACGCCGTCTTGAAGCGTGTTTGTGTTCTGTGAATAGTCAAGGGTTGTTCCCTGAACATTTGAAAAACCATAATAGATCGCAGCGGCCTTGAAGGTGGTTTGACCCGTAATTTCCCAGCGCATCCCCGGCTGTATAACAAACATCACCGGATCGTTGGAATCGGCGCTTCGTTCATCAACGATCCAGAAAGCGGTTGTGAGAAAAAGACTCAGATTGTCTGAGGGGTCGCAGGTCATCCCGGCGGTCACTCCTTCAGGCCGGATATCGCTGTCCCAGAGCATGTCGCCGACTCTCCAGATGGGGTTCTTGAACTTTCCGCCGGTCAGGGTTAGCCAGGAATTCGGTTTGTATTGAAGGTAGGCATAGTCCAGCCTGAAATCCGGAGATTCAAAAGAGTTTGTCATGGTCTGATTTGTTCCACGCGGGTTACCGCTGCCGGTGGCCAGGCCCAATCCCACAATGAAATTATCATTAATTTCGGTGATCACCCCCACTCTTAAGCGGTATCGTCCTCTGTTCCGGTCAGATGTTTTTTCACGGTTGGTATATTCATATCGAAGCCTGAAATCTCCGGTCAGTTTCATTTTCTGAACCCACGGGGGCAGTGCGGCAAGTTTAAAACCCGCATCGCCCTTTAACAGCGCTTCCTTTGTTCGCTGAATTGTCTGATCCTGTTCCTTTTTTGCTTCTTCACGGGTTTCCTGAAGAATCGCATCTCCTTCAGTTTGGGTTAACACGCCTTTTTCCACCAGCTTTTTCAGTAGAATATCCATTTCGGATGCATCCGTGTATTCGGGAACTGATGAAAAAAGCAGCAAACACCCGAGAAATATTAATGATATTTTTTTCATTTGTTTCAATGTCCTCCCCCTTGTTTTTTTACGGTTGCCGGGTGATTAACCCTGAAAGATGTTTCATGTCTGTGAAATCTCAGTTTATGTTCCACCCGTTTTTATATTTCCAAAAATTGTCAATGCTTAAAGGTGTTTTAGAAGTCATAAAGAGCCGTTTCTCTGGAATTTATAACTCCATAACAGGGATAGAAAGGTCTTTATGGAAGTATACCTTTGGGAATTTGAAAAATTTCCTAAATGGAAACGGTTTTTTTGAAGGACTTAAGATAATAAGTACCGGTTTTTCTGTATGGATTGTTTTATTATTTTCCAGGCTAAAGCGTTCTGTTTGTATACATTTTTTAATGTGTATCCCTTTAGACGTTGCTCTTTTTACAATTTTTTCAATTTCTTTTTTTGCATCCTCTTTGTATTTGTCCAGTATTTCTATTTCACACTCTTTTTTTAAGGCGGGATAAAGGCCGGCATCAGTTTCAACAAAGTATAGCCCAAGATTCGTCTTGATCACATAAACAAGGATCAGAACTTTGCTTTCGCCGGCTTTTTCAAGCGCAAGTTCTATGGCTTTATCCGGATTATCCTTTGAAAACAAAACAAGCATTACCGGACCTGGATGACCTGTTTCTAACATGTCGGCATTATCTGACGGAATCACATTGATTTCAGTATGCTCTGATTTATACATTGAAATACGATTCCAGGTCCGTTCGTGAAAATAAAAAACAAAAAGTTTTATGATGGTATCAGCCGCACCGATCGCAAATCCGCTTTCAGGATTGCCAGTAATCATCCAGGCGATCAGCATTGTTATTATGGTGGCGAAAAATCGCCAGCTGAATGTCTTTGCGATACTGCGTGCGCGTGATTCCATAAGTCATGCACCTTTTTTATAATTTTCAGGGTGTAGTCCCTGCCGCTGTTTTTAATCAATGTTTAATTGAAAGCATTCTGTTCAAAAACTTTATATTTGTTAAACCTGACAAAAACAGTTTGATCTTCGTGCCAGAGATATTCGGCATTATGGTTTTTATATTCAAATGCTTTTATTCTCAAGCCTTTCATCTGCAGATCAAGCTCCCGGTGACTTCCCCTGTAATTTATATTTGTTATTCGCGCAGGAGATGTTTCTTTCCCGTTCTTTTTTGAACTGATGACAATATCTTCCGGTCTGACAAATAAAACAAGATCCCTGCCGGCTGGAACTTTTTTATCCCGTGTTCCGATTTTGTGATTGATTCCCTTAAGATAAATTTCATCGTTTATACACCGGCTGTCCAGAATATTCACATTACCGACAAAACCTGCCACAAACCTGTTTGCCGGATGATCATATACCTGCGACGCTATTCCCATTTGCTCAATTTTTCCTCTGTTAATAACGACTATCTTATCTGCGAGCTCCATGGCTTCTTTTTGATCGTGGGTCACAAATATACTGGTAGTGTTTAATTTGTCGTGCAGCCAGCGGGTAAGGTTTTCACGTACTTTGACATCAAGGGCCCCGAAGGGTTCGTCCAGCAGCAGCACTCCGGGTTCAGAAGCCAGAGCCCTTGCCAGTGCCACCCGCTGTCGCTGTCCTCCGGAAAGCTGGGCTGGATAGTGTTTTCTATAACCGGTCAAGCCAATCAGATCCAGAAGTTCTGAAACCCTTTCCGCAATATCTTTTTTATTCTTCTTCTTTATTTCAAGTCCAAAGGCCACATTTTTTTCAACGGTCATATGCTTGAAAAGCGCATAGTGCTGGAACACAAAGCCAACCCGGCGCTGCTGCGGTGTCAGGGTATCTACATTTTTTCCGTTGATAAAGACATTGCCCTTGTCGGGTTGTTCCAGGCCGCTGATAATTCTGAGGATGGTGCTTTTACCGCACCCGCTGGGTCCCAGGAGAGCGACAAGTTCTCCCTTTGCAACATCAAAGCTGACATTGTCAACCGCTGTAAAATCATCAAATTGTTTGCTGATGTTTTGAATTTTTATACCCATTTTTAAATCCTTTTTTGTGAAAGCTGTATGCCGGTTAAAATCATAAAAGAGATTATGGCAAGTACCATGGCTGCGGCAAAAGCTCCGGTGTAATTAAAGTCCGTAAACTGCTGGTGTACATAAAGTGTCGCGGTCTGGGTTTTGTTAATGATTGCGCCGCTCACAACCAGTACTGCACCGAACTCGCCGATGGAGCGGGCAATGGTTAAGGTAATCCCGTAAAAAAGACCCCATTTTATAGACGGCAGGGTTACCCGCCAGAAGGTCTGCCATTGAGAGGCCCCCAGAACATAAGCAGATTCTTCCTGTTCTACGCCGTATTCTCTCAGAACCGGAACAACTTCTCTGATAACAAAGGGGAAAGTAACAAAAAGGGTAGCGATCATCATTCCCGGAAAAGCGTAAATAATTTTAATTCCCTTTTCATCAAAAAAACTGCCGAGCCAGCCCTGATTACCAAAAAGAGTTATAAACATGAATCCTGCGACTATGGGAGAAACCGCAAAAGGAAGGTCGATTAGTCCTTCAAGCAGGAGTTTCCCCTTGAATTTCTGGCGCACAAGCACCAGGGCAAGGACAAGACCGAAAATCGTATTCAGTACGACAGCACCCAGGGTCAGCCAGAAGGTCATCGCAAAGGCATATCTTGACGTTGATTCCAGTAAGCCTTTCAGGCAGGTGAACAGCCCGTGGACAAAGACTTTATTTATAATGCAGCCGAGCGGGAGTACGATCAGTATGCAAATCCACGCAATTACCAGGCCTGTTAAAACATGTCTGAGAGGAAGCCGGACCGCTTTTCTTTTTAAGGTCTTAAGCAGCTTCATGGCGCCGACTCCATTTCTGTAGAAAATGGATGAGCACCAGTATCATGAAAGAAATGGCCAGGAGTACGAACGACATAGCTGTGGCCCCGCTAAGGTTTCCGCTTTCGATTTCACCGTAAACATATACGGGAGCGGCCAGTGTTTTAAAGGGAATGTTTCCTGCCACAATAACCACTGATCCGAATTCTCCCAAGGCGCGGCTGAACGAAAGAGCAGCACCCGTAAGAATAGAGGGGACCAGGGTCGGCAGCACAATCCTAAAAAAGATTTGAACCGGGGAGGCTCCCAGCGTCATGGCGGCTTCTTCCATATCTTTTTCCAGTTCCATTAACACCGGCTGTACTGACCTCACCACAAAGGGAAAGGTTACAAAAAGCAGAGCCAGGACAATACCCGGTTGTTCAAAAATAATTTCAATGTCAAAACGATTTAAAAAATTTCCAAGTATGCTTCCGGGACCATAGAGGATGACCAGCATGACTCCGGTAACAACCGTTGGGATTGCGAAAGGCAGATCAATAAGACCATTAATGAATTTTTTTAAAGGAAACTCATGGCGCACCAAAACCCAGGCTGTTGCTGTTCCGGTAAAGATATTTATAGCCATGATAATCGCCGCCATTATAAAAGTTAGTTTTAACGATGAAAAAGCCCGGGGCAGTGTGACTTCCTGCCAGATGGATATAAATCCGGTCTGAAAAGCACTTGAAGTCAGAGTGCAGACCGGAAGGATAATCAGCAGTCCCAGATATCCAAAAGCCAGGCTGCGGAGACCCAGTTCTCCCTTTGATAAAGTTTTAGTTTTCATATGAAAGCTCTTTTACAACAGCATTCCAGATACCCTCTTTCGCATAGATCACTTTTTGAACGTTCTTCCAACCGCCCAGATAGTTAATATCGAACAAATTTTTGGGCATGGGATATTTGTCTTTATATTCCAAAGCCACGTCATTGTTTACGGGACGGAAACCATAATCCGCGAATGAACGCTGAGATTCTTTGGTGTACAGAAATTCGACAAAGGCCTCAGCCACTTCACGATTTTTATGTCTGTCCACATTTTTATCAACAAGAGCAATTGGATTTTCAATGAGTATGGTTGCGTCCGGGATAATAAAAGGGAATTCTCTACCCTGCTTTTGGCGAAGCAAAGCTTCATTTTCATAGGTCAGCAGTGCATCTCCGATTCCGTTTTCAAAAGTCGTAACTGACATGCGGCCCGATTTGTCCATGACTTTTACTCTCTTCTGGATTGATTTTAGAAAGTCCCGCGCAAAAGAAATATCTTGTCTGCCTGTTTTAATTTCTGAAATTTTCAGGCCGGCCCCATAAATTGTATTCACCACCCACATGGCCCCGCCAGAGGTTTTTGGACTCGGATATATAACTTCAATATTTCTATGTTTCAGGTCGTCAAGCCCTTTTATGTTTTTTGGATTTCCGGGCCGGTGAGCAATGATCACAATCGAGCGGGTGATAAACCCTTTGCCCCTGTTTTTTTTCCAATCATGGGTGATGAGTCCGGCCTTCCGGATAGATTCAATGTCTTTCTCAAGTGAAAGAGCCGCAATATCTGCTTCAAATCCGGACCGAATCGCTCTGGACTGGGCGCCTGAGGCCTCATAGGACTGCTCAAACCTGACGTTCTGACCGGTCTTTTCCTTCCAGAAGTCGGTGAAAGCCGGAATAATTTTTTTCTGATAGACCTCCTTGGGAACCGTAAATGCACCCAGGGTGAGGGTAATGCTTTGTTCTGACGGGTCTTTTGTCCGTCCGCATCCTGATAAAAGTAATAACCCCAGTGTAATCATGCTGATATTTTTTATAATTTTTTCCACGACACCTTCTTTCGTTTTTTTAAACATGTTTAATTATTTTATCGAAACATTCAGGGCATAAGTTTTTATCCATGTCCCTGATGGATAGATCTTTATTGTCTTCGGGGAAAACCGACCAGGTTTCCCCTGTTTTTATTTTTTTACATATAGGACAGATCTGCTGTTTGTTTGTACTGGATTCAATTCCAACAAAAACAAACCAGGAAACAAACATCACGTAAAGTCCAAGGAAAAAAACCAGCACAGATTCAATAATGGCTTCTACATAGTTGACAGGGGTAGGTTCGCTGCCAAAAAATTCATAGGGTATGTCCAGCACTTCGTTTGCCCATAAAACCAGAATGATCATAAGAAAGCCTAGAAATTCGGTATAAAGAACCATTTTTATTTTGATATTGGGTGTCATGGCCATCTCCTTATTTTGAAAGGCTGTTGGGATTAGTTTGTTGTTTATGTCTGTATGATTACACTAAAGCAAATAGCATGCCGTCTTATCTTTTGTTATCATCCCTGAAGGAAGGCCGGGTGTTTTAACTGACTGATATATAATGACT
>CAYLYF010000053.1:0-27156 GCA_964387595.1 uncultured Thermodesulfobacteriota bacterium
GTGGGGGATTTTCAAGTGGCCACAGGTGGGGGATTTTGGGTGGCCATCGGGGCTGGAACAATATACATAAGATCATGAGTAAAGATTCCCGTGATATTCCTGATAAAAACCTGCTGAAGCTTATTAAACAGTTAGAGAACATTAAGGAAATAAATAAAGGAATAAGACTTGTTGATAAAATAATAGCAACAGGTGACCTCTCCTACGACATGACCAGAAAACACAAAAATGAAAGAACAAAACTGTACAACGATCTGCTTGAAATAACTTCAAAGATCAACCTTCTGCTGCTATACAAAAAAGGAATCATAAAAAAACTTAGGGTTTATATGGGATTTAAAAACCTTAACAATAAAAAAAATAAAAATACTGTCTTCAGGCTGCTGAGAGAATACGTTCATATTGATATAAGATCAAAACAGATTAAAAACGAACTTGTAAGAGCAAATCTGAGATTGGTTGTCGGTATTGCCAAAAAATACATGAACAGAGGGTTTCCATTATCCGACCTTATCCAGGAAGGCAATATAGGACTTATGCGGGCAATAGAAAAATTTGATCACAAACTGGGAAACCGTATAAGCACATACGCCAGCTGGTGGATACGCCAGACGATCATAAGATCAATAGAGAACAAATCATCGGCCATAAGAATTCCTGTATATGTAAATGAGAAGATTAAAAAAATATCCAGAAGGATAAAAGATCTTGAGAACAAAAAAGAAAATCATGAATCAAATGACAACACCCTTCCGGACAAAATATATTCGCTGCTTCAGGTAATTAAGGATCCGATCTCACTTGAAACACCTTTTGGTGAAAACGGAAACAATCTTCACGAATGTATAGCGAATTCTAAAATTCCCTCACCAATAGAAAACATAATGAACGGTCAGCTGTTTGATGAAACCGAGGAGATCCTAAGAGGTCTGACACCACGTGAAGAACGAATTTTAAGATTACGATTCGGGATCGGTGTTGAATCAGAACATACGCTTCAGGAAATAGGCGAGGAACTGGGCGTTTCACGGGAAAGAATAAGACAGCTTGAGGGAATGGCATTTCACAAGATAAAAGCTTTAAGAAACATCAGTTCGTTAAAACCTTTCCTGAACAACTAAACTGCCGCAAATTGCCGGCAAAAAAAGGGGGCTTAAATAAGCTTCCTTTTTTATTTAATAACATATAGAAGAAGATTTTCAATAAAGTATAGAGGAAAGGAGAAAACTATAACCCTGAAGAATCTATGATATCTTTATCAAAATAATTTGTTTCCATGCCGGCATCAACAATTATTCGCTGGGCATTAATACCGCTGGATCTCGGACTTAAAAGAAAAAGTGCTGTATCCGCAACTTCCTGAGTAGATAAAGCCTTATGACGAAGTGTTGCTTTTTCTGCGAAAAGATAACTGTCAACATAACCGGGGATTCCGGCAGAAGCGGATGTCTTTAAAAGACCGGCACAAACCGCATTAAACCTGACACTGGAAAAAGAGCTGAATGACTTTGCCAGAAATGCAAGAGTTGACTCCAGTGCTGCCTTAACAGGGGCCATATAGCCATAATTTTCAGAAGCCATTCTTGTGGTCGAAATTGAGATGGTAACAACAGAAGCAAGCGGATCAAGAATATCTTTAAAGGATTTTACTATACTTACAAGAGAAAAACAGGAGATATCAACAGCCTGAAGAAAATCCTTTTTTTCAGTTTCATAAAAAGGAACCAGGCCGTTTGAAAAGTTAGCAAAAGCAACGGAATGTATAATACCATCAAAAATAATATCGTTATGATCTGACACAATATTTGTACGCAGCATATTTATATCCGCTTCATTTTCAAGATCACAGAAATATACCTTAGCCTCAGGAAAAAGCTTTTCAGCCTTTTTTTTAACCTCATCATTTAAAACAGAAAGTATCACCTCCGCACCAAGCTCAATAAGACCTTTTGCAATGAAATATGCGACGCTCTTCTTATTTGCAACACCAAAAACCAGAAATTTTTTACCTTTAACATCAAAATAATCCATATCACCCCTCACTCACAAGTGCACACATAAATTCACAGGATGACGAGACCTTTCCCTCAACCATTGTCCTGCCTTTAAAGCAGTAGGCCGGGCCCATCTTTTCGGTAAATTCTACGGATATTGTCAACACATCACCCGGCTTAACGATCTTTTTAAACTTGACCCTGTCTGCCCGGGTAACAACCGGTATACCCCCGGCAGAAAGATCGGCAATTGATGACATTAAAATAGCACCGGCCTGAAACATGGCTTCACACAGCAGAACTCCGGGCAGTATGGGATTTCCCGGATAATGCCCTTTAAAATAGAACTCATCTTCTCTTACTTTCCGCTCAACAACGATAGACCCTTCAGTCTGCTCAACAATTCTGTCTGCAAAAAGAAAAGGCTCACGATGGGGGATAAGGTCTTTAATATCACACACCTAAAGCCCTCCGTCCACATCCAGCACCGATCCGGTTATATAAGAAGCTTCATCAGAGGCAAGAAAAAGAACCAAAGGCGAAACATCAGACGCAGTTCCGAACCGTCGCAAGGGTATCATTTTAATGTATTCTTTTTTTAATTCATCAGGAAGACTGTCGATCAATTCTGTTTCTATAAAACCCGGGGAAACACAGTTAACCGTGATCTTTCTTTTCGCTACCTCCCTGGAAAGACTCCTTGTCAGCCCCACAATACCTGCTTTTGACGCAGAATAATTTGTCTGCCCTTCAAATCCATAATTTCTGCCGGGAGAGGTAATGCTGATGATTCGTCCGTATCGCTGTTTCATCATATTTAAAACAGCAAATTTACACATGTTATAGGTCCCGGTAAGATTTACATCAATAACCTTGCTCCAGTCAGTCTCTTTCATCATCCCCAGAACAGAATCGCGTCTGACACCGGCATTATTTACCAGAACATCCACTTTAGTTTTCTGTTCTTCTAGACCATTAAAAAAGTTCTCAACTTCAGCGTAAGAGGAGACATCGCACTTAATCACCTGAAGAAGACCTGTAGTATCAGACTGGCTAAACTTTTCAGCGGCAACAGCATCAGAGGAGTAAGTCGCGATCACCCTGCCGCCGCAGGAAGTAAATGACTCGGAAAGTGCTTTACCGATCCCCCGGGTACCGCCGGTGACAATTATCAATTTACCTGAAAAATCGTATGTTATGTTCATCTGTTTTCCAACTTTTAAATTTGATCTTTCAAGTACTTTAGTACTTTAGTACTTTAGTACTTTAGTACTTTAGTACTTTAGTACTTTAGGCACTTTCTTTAACTCAGATATTTATCCACATTATTCGCCGTGATCACACCATAATTTGCCGCACCCAGCCAGCCGGACATGATGATTCCAACAGAGCCGGTATGAAATAAGCCGCCGACCTGTTTATCTATCTCCATACTTACTTTAAGCCCTTCAAATTTGGTACCAAAAGAAGCGCCTTCCCGGTGAAGGGTATAGTGTTCAAAGGTCCTTGGAGTCGCAGCTTCAATAAAATCAATCTTGGTTCTTACACCCGGCAGAAATTTTTCAAGGCAGTCCAGTGTTGCGCTGCAGAGTTCATCCTTTTGTTTTTTGTATTCATCATCAGACAAAGATATCCAGTCATTATAATTTGCATTCGTTGATGAAACGATCGCATACCTGTTGCTGCCCGGCCTTGTTTTTGGATAATATATTGAAAATGTCCTGCTTTTTGTATTCCTGTCAAGAAGTGCCGCCGGAACAAAGGTCGGTTCCTCTGAGGTAAAGATCAGGTCCCCGATATCCTCAATTGTTTCGCCTTCTCTTATCCCCATATAAACCTGACAGGAGGAATTATTAAGCTTTACTTTTTTAGTCTCTGAGATAAATTCCGGATCAAAGTGTTCATCACCCACAAGATCATTTATAGTGGATAACAGATTCCCATTGGAAATAACGCTCTTACAATTTATACGCTTACCTTTTACAATAACAGCACTCACCTTACCATCTTTAACTTTTATATTTTCAGCTTCACATGAAAGACCGATATCGACCTTGTTTTTGATCAACGCTTCCTGCATCTTACCAATGAGAACATCTGTGCCGCCCCTGAAAGTATACACGCCTTTACTCATAAAGTTGGAAAAAACGATCCCGTAGGTCATTGCCGGCTCGTCCAGAGTTGAACCGTTTGCATAGGTTATCGGTTCCATCAAAAGCCGGACAACATCATTTCTCCCCGGAAAAAATTTTTCAAAAAACTCGGCATTGGTCATGGAATTTTCTTCAAAAAACTCCATATTTCTGGCCGCTTCAAAAAAAGCATCTACTGTACGCTTGTCTATTCCAAAAATCGAAACAAGTTTATCAGTAAAATCAGCAGTGTCAAATGTCGTCGAAAATGAAAACTGGGGGTTTGAAAATCTGATATCGAAAAGCTGTACAATACTGTCGGCGATTTCTTTTGACCAGTACCGACGGCAGGTCTTTTTCATGCCCACAGGAAAACCATGCAGAGACACATCAAACATATGCCCCTTTCTGCTAAACCAGGTAGCCAGGCCACCAAGTTTAAAGTGCTGTTCAAGAAGCACAACACTTCGTCCAAATTTATTTGCCAGAATATTTGCAGCTGTCAGACCTCCAAGTCCCCCGCCAACAACAGCTACATCATAGGAATCTTTCAAATCATCAGGTGAGCGATATAACATTTATAAAAAAACCTTTCTCTATTCCTGCAGGCAATGTACATTTGCCATAGAAACTCCGCTCAGCATTGAACCCACAATACCCAGAAAGCCCTGATCCGTTCCGCAGATATAAAGATTTTTCACACTGGTCGCACCATCTTTAATTTTATGTGGCGATCCATAAACAGCACCATTAATATGTCCTGTAAATTTCCTTACGGTTGTCGGCGTAAACATATCAACAAAATCAATATTTTCTTTTTTTATAGGTACAATAGACGAAGCCGTCTCTATTATCTTTTCCAGCCATTCTTCTTTTTTCTTTTTATAATCATCTCGACTGCACTTGTTCCACTTTTCATAATTTGCAATATTTGTGAGTCTTAGGACCGGCTTCGTCCTCTTATCATCACCATATTCAAAGTTATCAGGAGAACAGATCACACCGCTTTCAAGCGACACGTAATCGTCAGATTTCCTGTATCTGAATTTATTTGAATTATTATAAAACATTATGGTGCTTTTGTAGTTATCATCGGATAAATAATTTTTCAGACAGAGAATAACTTCAAAGAATGCCAGTTCACCGGGCAGTCCATCTTTTTTTGTTATCTTTCTACCCAGAAGCTTTTCTGTTTCATACAGCCCCGCAGAAGAAATTATCTTCCCGCAAATGATCTCCTGACCGGTTTCCAGTTTGACCCCGACAGCCTCATCACCTTTAAGCATGATCTTTTTAATCTTGCACCCAAAACGCAGGTCCCCGTTACAGGCCAGATACTTTTCTTTTAGCAGGTTAATGATCCGTGTGACACCGTCAATCGGCCGTGCAAACCCCTCAAGATAGATCGAACGGAACATAATACAGAATTGTGAGAAATCCATATCATTTTCCCAGGCACTACCATAATACATCAGTGGACATAAAAGCATTTCAATAAGAAGAGGGTCTGAGATAAACTCAGCCATCACAAGCCGTGAGGATCTATAACTATTATTTCCAAGAGAAAGTGCATCATAATGATAGATATAATCGACCAGCCGGTTAAATCCGTCGATCTGGGAGGGAAATTTTTTATATATTTCTTCTTTTAAAGTTTCAGGATTGTTTGAAAAGGTAAGTTTTGAATCAGGGAAATGTATCACAGAATGATTTTGTTGAATAAGACAGAAGTCCTCCCATTTTAACTTCAGTTGGCGTACAAGTTTATTTAATGGTGCCAGACGTTCATGTTTTGAGACATAATTTGTCATCGCATGAAGACCCACATCAAGAAGCCGGCCTGCCCTTTGATAGTATGAATTGAGCCCCCCCAATACGCCGTGCTGTTCGCAGATTAAGACCTTTTTGTCATAATAAGCAAGCCGGATACCAGCAGCAAGACCGGACATTCCTGCCCCGATTATAACAACGTCATAATAGTTATCTTGTTTTAGCACTATATCACCGATTGATTAATTATGACTTGTTATAAAAATAACCAGCCGAATTATTATTAAGAATAATATGATTTCTTGTTATTATTAGAAGAATATCATGTATTTTTTGTTTATACAAGATGCATCTTAGAGGATAAATTTGAGAGGAAGCTAAAAAAACTATCTGTCTTTTAATGTAGGTTCAAGGTAATTCATACAGCCTTCAAGCGTTATAAAATGGGAATAATCATCCTCCGGAACATTAATACCATATCTTTTTCTCAGTTCCATTATTATGTCCAGAAAATCCATTGAATCCAGTTCGATTTGATCCCGGATTTTTTCTTTATCATCTATGTTTGTAAGATCCTCATCGGGTACCAGTTCCTCTATGATATCCAGTATTGCCTGTCTGACATCCGCTCTTGTCATTTTTCCTCCGATAAATCAAACACTTAGTTTGATGCTTTGATTTTGAATATAGTAGATCTTTTTAACATAAATAATAAAAAATATCCATTAAAAAATAAAGGATTCTAATGTGTTATGAGACAGGCTGTCTTCTAGTCTTCATATTTTTTGACAATGACACAGGAATTGATTCCAAGCATCCCGAAACTGTTATTCAAAATATATCTAATATTTTCACGTTTAAGAGGTTTTTTCATAACAATATTTTTTATTTCACAATCCGGATCAAGATTATCAAGATTTAAAAAGGGATGAATAATATTATCATTAAATGCAGGCAGATTACCGGCAAGCTCCAGAGAACCGGCAGCACCCATTGCATGACCGATATACCCTTTTGTGTTGTTTACAAAAGTATTGTCTGAATCAGAAAATACCCTATTTATTGCTTTGGCCTCCTGCTGGTCGCCCATCGGCGTAGAGGTCGCATGTGAATTCAGGATGTCTATGTCTTCAGGCTTAATACCGGCAAAATCAAGCGCCTTTTGCATACATACAGCCTGAGTATCAGCATCAGGCAAAACAAAATCAACGGCATCAGAGTTGTTCGCATAACCCACGACCTCACCATAAATCTTATCCACCCCCCTTTTAAGGGCATGTTCAAGTGTTTCAAGAATATAGAGGCATCCTCCCTCTGATACCACGATACCGTTCCTGTCCCTGTCAAACGGCCGGCTCACTTTCTCCGGAGATTCATGAGTACCCAGTGCAACCTGACTTTTAAAACCGGCAAAGATCCCAAAGGTATGTATACTCTCTGAGACCCCGCCCGCAATGGCATAGTCAACCTCTTCAAGCTGAAGCATCTGATAGCCCTGGACAAGACCCAGGTTCCCGGCAGCACATGCCGCACCAATACAATAGTGCGGGCCCTTTATTTTTAAATTAAGCGTGACCTCACCCGCAGGGTTATTTGAAACCGTTCGGGGGTTATGATGGTGTGTCCAGAACTGCGTGTCATAGCCATATTTTGAAATATTATAGATCTCGTTTTCAGTTTCAACATTTCCATGTTCTGTGGTACCGATGTAAACGCCTATCCGGGAAGTGTCTTCTGCAGCGCAGTCTATTTTTGCATCAGTTACTGCCTCGTTGGCACAATAAATTGATATTGAACCCGCCCGGGTCCCTCTCCTGACTTCCTTTTTTTTCTGATATTTTAATGTGTCAAAATCACAAACACCGGCCACAACGTCGTCCATGTATCTTGTCTCAAACTTTTGCACCCCGGACTTTCCCTCCAGAAGAGAGGTCCTGAAGTCATCAAGATTATTTCCAATGGGTGAAGTCAGCCCTATTCCGGTTATGACAACTCTTTTTCTCTCAAACATTTAATTCCCTTTATTTAAAAAGTTTTACAAAATAAAAAATTATAACACACCCGAATAAAAAACAAATGAAATTAATTTTACAGGTTTAAATATGAAAAAAGTCTTTCAAGTCCCTCATCCATACTGATTTGCGGCTTATACCCCAGTTCTTCCTTTGCACGTGCAACAGAATACGTGTGTGTCGTCGCAAGCTGTGAAGCCAGAAACCGGGTCATGACCGGTTCCTTATTTATATTTAACATCAAATATACTTTTTCAAGCACAGCACCCAGAGTATAAGCAGCTTTATACGGAATATAATTTTCAACTTTGGCTATACCGGAACCCGCAAGAATTCTGTTAATAAACCCCCACAAAGAAACCGGCTCATCATTTGTTATAAAATAAGCCCTGCCGCAGACAGGAGAACCTTCCTTTAGCGTTTGAGAAGCATTCAGCTGTGCAAGTGCTGCATTTTCAACATAGGTCAGATCCGCCATGTTATTACCGTCGCCTACGATAAAAAGCTTTCTTTTTTGTGCTCTTTCAAGCAGCCGGGGAATAAGATTTGTATCCTCGGGACCCCAGATTAGATGAGGTCTGAGACTAATTGTCATGAACTTTCCCGGCGTATTGGCAGCAAGTACGATTTTTTCCGCCGCTGCCTTTGTCTCTGAATAAGGACTTAAAAAACGGTTTGGGTACGGTGCTGTCTCTTCAAGCAGCGTCTCACTTTTACCATCATAAACAACACTGGGTGATGACGTATAGATAAGCTTTTGAATACTGTTTTTCAAACATGCCTCTATAACATTTATCGTACCTTCAACATTTATTTTATAATAAGGCGGCTTAATAACCGATATTCCGGTTAGTGCAGCAATATGATGGACTTCATCAAATCCGTTAAACGCATTTATTAAAAAATCCCTGTCACAGACATCACCCCTTATGATGTCGAACCCCTCATCTGAAAGAAATTTATGATTCCCCCGGCACAGGATCGTAACATCATTACCGACTTTGCGCATGATACGGGCAGTATACCTCCCTAAAAATCCGCTTCCACCTGTTACAAGGACCTTCATCTCAGTTTCCCCTCTGCCCACTGGGCAAGTTTTTCACGATATATCTTGGCATTATGTCTGATATCTACCGGAAAAGATCTATGGAACAGGATATCATCGATCTCACTGCAGTGAGAATAAGATGATGAAATCTCAAAAAGCGCCTGCTTGAATTTTTCTTTTTTTTCTCTATTTGAAGGGAAAAAACCTTTTTCAGGCTCAATGATAATAACAGGTTTCTGTTTACCTTTTTCACCGACTCCCACCAGGGCAGACCGATAAACATTATCGTGGCAGTTAAAAACGGCTTCAACCGGAATAGTGAATAAAGTTGATTTTTTTGTTTTGACCCGGTGCACCAGACGTCCGCAAAACCATATCCGCCCGGCATCATCAATATAACCCGCATCACCGATCCTGTGCCAGAAAAATCCGTTATCATATATTTTTGAATGCAGGGTCGCTTCTTCTTTTAAATAATACGCCTTTGTAACCGATGGTCCCATAACAATGATTTCGCCGATCTCGCCGGGTGAAAGCAAAAGATCCTCTGTAATTTCATTAATTATCCCATCAGCGATCTTAACTATTTTCACAGTTACACCATGGACTGGTAGTCCTACACATATCCCCTTACCGGATTTTGTTTTTTCAAAGGTTTCACTTAATATTTCTTTTCCTGAAATTGAGGATACGGGAAGAGATTCTGTTGCACCATATGGCGTGTATACTTCACCCTTAGGAATAAGTTTCTTTGTTTTTTCAATTAGCTCCCCGGAAACAGGCGCGCCTGCCATCAGAATTCTTTTGAGCGAAGGCAGTTCGATATTATTTTCATTACAGTAGCTGCTGACCCTCTTCCAAATAGCAGGGGAACCAAAGCTTGTGGTCACCTTATAATCATTAACCGCCCGAACAATATTTTCAGATTTGACTTTTGCCGGATGCGCAGGATCCATATCAGGAACAACACATGTCATTGCAAAAGCAACATCAAAAAGTGCAAAAACAGGAAGGCCCGGAAGATCGACTTCGCCGGGTTTAAAATCATAAACCTTTCTTAATAACTCTACCTGGGCCCCGAACATACCATGCTCATACATCACCCCTTTGGCAGGACCGGTTCCGCCGGAAGTAAACAATATTGCCGCAGGAGAAGATTCATATGTATCTGCACATTCAAAGGACTTATTATTTGCAGGAGAAATCCTCTCAAGATTCTTACCCAGAAAAAACATGTCCGGGCCCACTACAATATTTATTTTCACAGACTTAAAATATCCCGGTGAGAAAATACGCACCATATGAGCCAAAGGTATACCGATAACCGCATCCGGCTGAACATCTCTTATACAGTCAAGCAGTCTTTTTACGCCCATACCCGGATCGATCAGTACAGGCACAGCACCTGTTTTAAAAAGTGCAAAAGTCAAAGCGATAAATTCAGGAGAAGGACGGACCATTAAAAGAACCTTCATCCCCGGGCTAATCCCTGCACCGGTTAAACCATATGCATAACGATCACACTCACGGTTTAGATGATCAAAAGTCATGGAGCTGTTTCTTTTCCCTGACCTGCTCTTTACGGCCGAAAAAATCACAGCCTGATTATCCGGATATTTCAGCGCTGTTTCTGGAAGATATTTTGCAATGTTAAAAAGATGTGATTTGGTCATGCGCTTATCTAAAAAATTCCGAGATGCGGATTATCGCTTCTTCTTTTTCATCTTCAAGAACGTAATGCCCCGCATTCTCAAACAAAAAAGTTTCTGCCTCTGGAAAAATATTTTTCCACCGGTCTAAAAAATGAGTCGTAAAACAGAAATCCCTACATCCCCAGATAATGACAATTTTTTTATCTTTAAGAGATTGGAGCTTGTCTTCAATCTCTTTTATCACAGGATAACTTATATGTTCAGGTTTCATGGGGATATCCTTAACAAAGCGGTATATCGCCACTCTGTCCCTAAAAGATCGGTATGGAAAAAGAAAGCCCTCTAACACCTGCCCTGAAAGACCCAGGATTTTTGATGTTGCCATAAATCTTGCGGCCTGTACAAATAGATTGAGTCTTCTTACGGCGAACTCTCCCACATACGGGATCCTGCAGACCGCGATCCTTAAAGGAATAAAGGTATCAGTGAAAGCAGCAGTATTCATAATCACAATCTTATTTATAAGATCGGGTCTTCTTACGGCCAGCCCCATACCAATAGCACCGCCCCAGTCATGCACCACCAGATTCATCTTTTCTATATTAAGTTTAGACACAAGCTTTGCAACATTATTGATATGGGTAGAAACCGTGTAATCATAATCCTGAGGCTTATCAGAAAAACCGCATCCGATATGGTCCGGCACAATACACCGATAATCAGCTGAAAGTTTTTTTACAAGATTTCTGTAATAAAAAGACCAGGTGGGATTACCATGGAGCATCAGAACAGGGTGTCCCTGCCCCTCATCAAGATAGTGCATTTTGTGTCCATCCAGCTCAAAATAGTTTGATCTAAATGGATATTCATCTGATATAAATCCAGGATCTTTACCTGTCACCACCTTACCCCCAGCATCATACAATTAATTCCGCTTCCTATACCCAGAAGCGCCACAAGATCATCTTTTTTCATAAGTCCCTTTTCCGCTCCAATGGATAGCGTAGCCGGCAGTGATACCGACCCCATATTACCCAGATAAGGGAAAGTCGATAAATCCCTGTTCACATCGATCTCCAGTGTTTTAAAAAGAAGGTTCCTGTGAGCACTTCCGACCTGATGGGTAAAAAAACGTTTCACCTCATCATTTTCTATCTGCAGAATTTTTTTTGTCTTATCCCAGGTTTTTCTGGCAAGATTGCAGCCGGCATTAAGAAGTGTTTCAGAATCCGTATTCATAAGCAGTTTATCCGTATCGCTTACCCCGCAGTCCCTTCCGTCAAGATCACCCTGACAAAGATTATTGTATTTTGATTCCACAAGATAGCCGCCGCCCAGAAGAAAATGCCTCGTCTTTGAGATCGATGAATGAACCAGCACTGCAGCCGCAGCCCCGGAACCTATTGTGAGAGAGGCAAAAGAATTTTTTATGCTTTTTCGGGTGAGTTCTTTATCTTCAAGAAGAAACTTTATGGTTGATTCGACCAGCGGCCTTCCATTCTCACCGGCAACAACAAGAGCGGAATCGATGACTCTTCTTTCTATCATGTTTGCAACAATCACCATTGCATTTAAAAAACCAAGGCAGGCATTTGAAACATCAAATATCAGCGTATTTTCAGAAAGGCCTGCCTTTTCGTGAACGACCGAAGCTGTTGCAGGCTCAAGAAAATCACGGCAGACAGACGAATTGATCAGGCAGCCGATGTCCTTTTTAGGTATACCGGCCTTTTTCAGTGCTTTCAGCCCGGCTTCGGCTGCGATATCGCTTGGAACTGTTCCGGTTTTACAGAACCTTCTCTCCTTTATTCCTGAAAAAAGCTCTAATCTGCCATAAGGAAGCTTAAGCCGGTCATAAACGGGTGAAAGCCATTCCTCTATTTTTTCTGAAGTTACTATTTCATCCGGTAACAGGTTAACAATCGATTCTATACAAACATCATTAAAAACCATCTTTAAAAGTCCCTTAAAACAAAAAAGTTTATGCTCCGGCCAATAACAAGTACTAAAAAATTGTCCTAAAATACAGATTAAAAAAACATTAATTGAAATGGATACCTGATTTTACTTGCTTTAGTCAATCAAAACTTTATGAATACAAAGAAATTGTTTTGTGAGTTAAATTGAGCTACCATCGCCTACAAGCCGGTGCGATTCAGTATCCCGATGAAGCGGACTAAAGGAAAAGCAAAAACATAAAAAAATTTTCCTGAGGGGATAAATTCCTCTCTGTAATCTGAAAAATACATAAATAATCATTCTTCGTCTAAAGACGAGGGTTTTAAATCCCGAAGAAGACAATAATATCACATCCCTGTCCTTAATAAAGAAGTTAAACAATTTACTTGACAAAAAGTTAAAAATAAACTAATTTTACATATTTACTTCTTTGGCGAGGTGAAAACAATCCACATACATTATATTTAACATGCTAAAAACAGAATATAAAATATAACATCCTGATTTAACAACACTTTTAGGATATAAACACTTATTGGCTTTAGGAGCAAAGAACATGTACGCAATAGTAAAAACAGGTGGAAAACAGTATAAATGTATTCCCGGCGAAAAAATGGCTATTGATAAGATCGAAGGTGAAGCAGGAAGTGATATACTGCTTAAAGATGTCCTGATGACAGTTGATGACAGCGAAAAAGTCGAAATAGGAAGACCTGTAATTGAAAATGCAAGTGTTTCTGCTGTGATAACAAAACAGACCAAGGGTAAAAAAATAGTCGTATTCAGGTCAAAAAGAAGAAAAGGCTACCGCAGAAAAACAGGGCACAGACAATTACTGACAGAAATAACAATAAAAGAAATAACTTTATAAACTGCATAAACGGTATTAATTCATTATACTTATTTAGCGTAAGACCATTATCAGGAGGTAAATAATTTGAGAGGATATGAACTCTGTTTAATATTTCAGCACGAAACGACTGAAGAAAGTATCGACCAGAAAGTCGGTAGTCTTCAGGAGAAAGCCGTATCAATCGGCGGCGAGATCATAAAAATTGAGAAATGGGGCAAAAGAAGCCTTAAATATGCCATTAAAAAACAGCAGAAGGGATATTACTGCTTTGTTTCTTTAACTGGTGACAACAAGACTCTGCACGAAATCGAACGTATGTTCAAATATGATGAATCAGTTTTAAGATACAGTTACATACGCCTGGAAGAATCCGAAGTAAAAGCAATAACAGAAATCCCGGAGCCTGTAAAGGCGGCCGAGACAAAACCCGCAGAAACAAAGGCTGTAGAAGAAGAGAAAACAACGGAAGCTGAGACTACACCGGAGAAAACAGAAAATGAGCCTGCGGCAAAAGAAATCGCTGAAAGCGCTGAAGCATCAGATATAGAAATTTAACCTGTCACCTGAAACCGTTTTACAGATAAAATAAGTTTTTATTCAACAGGAGGAAATTACTTGAAGAGACCAACACGCAAAAGAAGACCGATGTATCAAAAACAAAAAATCTGTCGCTTCTGCTCAGACAGTAATCTGCAGATAGCATATAAAGACTACTCAACGCTGCGTCACTTTGTTACAGAGCGTGGAAAAATAATACCCAGGAGAATATCAGGCTGCTGTGCAAAACATCAGAGAGAGTTAACCAGAGCAATAAAAAGAGCCCGTTCAATAGCAATAATACCCTTTACAGTTTCGGCGGCATAAGTACTAAATAAAAATAGTAAAAAGGACGACTAATCATGAAGGTTATATTAACTGAAAAAGTTGAAACTGTAGGTCAGCCGGGTGATCTCCTCACCGTAAAAGACGGATATGCCAGAAATTATCTAATACCGAACAATAAAGCAGTTCAGGCAACAACCCAGAACATGAGACAGTTTGACCATCAGAAAAGACTGATCGACGAAAAACTCAATAAAATTAAGCATGAAGCAGAAAAACTTGCGAAAAAAATTGGGCAGGTATCCTGCACGATCACAAAACCTGCCGGCGAAGAAGACAAAATCTTTGGTTCTGTTACATCTTCGGATATATGTGAAAGCCTGAATAATGAAGGCCTGGAAATCGATAAAAGAAAAATAGTTCTTGATGAGCCCCTGAAACAACTTGGAATTTTCAATATTCCTGTTAAACTGCACCCAGAAATAACCGCGACTCTTAAAGTTTGGGTAGTTAAAGAATAACTATAACTCTTTTATAAATTAATGGGAAATAATACGCCGCTGAATGTCCCTCCCCAGAACATCGAAGCAGAGCAATCCGTAATCGGAGCCGTACTCCTCGAAAACGAGGCGCTCATACAGGCGCTGGAAGTCTTAAAACCCGACGACTTCTATCGCGAAGCGCATCGTCAGATATTCCAGTGCATGGTAGAACTGTTTAATAAAAGCGAACCAGCTGACCTGATAACAATTACAGAAATACTGAAAAAAAAGAACAAACTTGATGAGATCGGCGGCGCATCATATCTTGCTGATATCTCAGATAAGATCCCCACAGCTGCACATATTGAATACTATACAAAAATTGTCAAAGAAAAAGCGATCCTCAGGAACCTGATAAGGTCTGCAACAAAAATAGTCTCAAAAGCGTCCATCGGCCAGGAAGAAGTAGAAAACATCCTTGATTTCTCAGAAAAAACAATCTTTGAAATAGCTGAAAATCAGATCAAACGCTCTTTTTATCCCATAAAAGATATTATTAAATCTACTTTCAAAGATATTGAAAAACTTTATGAAAAGAAAGAACATATTACCGGTGTGGCTACCGGATTTACTGATCTTGACACCATGACTTCAGGTTTTCAGCGTTCCGACCTTATAATCATTGCAGGAAGACCCAGCATGGGTAAAACAGCTTTTGCCTTAAATGTGGGCCAGTATGCAGCATGCGAAGGGAATATCCCAACAGCTATTTTTTCGCTTGAAATGTCTAAAGAACAGCTTGCCCAAAGAATGCTCTGCTGTGAAGCCAGGATTGACAATGCAAAACTAAGAAGCGGTTTTATCGCTGAATCTGAATGGGGCAGACTTTCAATCGGAGCAGGCAAACTTTCAGAATCAAAAATTTTCATTGATGATACCCCGGGAAATACCGTCTTTGAGATGCGTACAAAAGCACGTCGATTAAAAGCTGAACATGGACTGGGTCTGGTCATAATCGACTACCTGCAGCTAATGAGCGGCTCAAAAGGCAGATCAGACAGTAGAGAGCAGGAAATATCCGAGATATCAAGATCACTTAAAGCCCTGGCAAAAGAGCTTAACCTGCCTGTTCTTGCCCTTTCCCAGCTTAACCGCAAGGTTGAAGACCGCACTGACAGACGTCCCCATATGGCTGACCTCCGCGAATCGGGTGCAATTGAACAGGATGCTGATGTAATTCTGTTTATTTACCGTGATGAAGTCTATCATCCGGATTCAGAAGATTCCAAAGGAAAAGCTGAGATCATCATCGGTAAACAGCGAAACGGTCCGATCGGTACAACAACTCTTGCTTTTTTAAATTCATATACACGCTTTGAAAATCTCTCATCAAGAGATATTTAGTCCCCCTGCCCTTTTCTTATCTCTCAGAGCAACAGCCGCCTCAGAAACCGGATAAATTCCAAATCCCCTGAAATAAAATAAAATAATATAATATAAATTAACAAAAAAATTGTCCCTGCCATTGACTCAACCGCTAATAATGCTTATCTTTTTTTAAGCATAAGCAAAACCGAAAAATAAATAATTAAACATATTTCAACATATAACATACTTGCCTGAAAAATACAGGGCAATGTAAAGGAGGAAAATCATGGGTAAAGCGATAGGAATTGATCTTGGAACAACGAATTCAGTAGTAGCTGTAATGGAAGGCGGAGACGCCACGGTAATCGTGAATGAAGAAGGCAACAGAATCACCCCCTCTTGTGTTGCTTTTACTAAAGATGGTGATATTCTTGTGGGTCAGGTCGCAAAACGCCAGGCAATTACCAACCCGGAAAACACCATTTATTCAATTAAAAGATTTATGGGACGAAAGTACAGTGAAGTCTCCGAAGAAATGAAGATGGTCCCTTACAAAGTTCTGGAAGGATCAAACGGTAATGTCCGCATAGAAATATCCGGCAAAGAATATACACCTCAGGAGATATCAGCAAAAACCCTCCAAAAACTCAAACAATCTGCTGAAGCATATACAGGCGGTCCGGTTACTGATGCCGTAATAACTGTTCCGGCTTACTTTAATGACAGCCAGAGACAGGCCACCAAAGATGCCGGTACGATTGCCGGCCTTAATGTGCTTCGTATAATAAATGAACCGACAGCATCCGCCCTTGCATACGGCGTTGATAAAAATACCGATGAGATCGTTGCGGTATATGATTTCGGCGGCGGCACATTTGATATCTCGATCCTTGAGGTGGGAGATAATGTAATTGAAGTCAAGGCAACAAACGGCGACGGTCACCTGGGCGGTGACAACCTTGACCAGAGAGTCATCGACTGGCTGATTGCTGAATTTAAAAAAGACCAGGGCATTGACCTGAGCCAGGATAAAATGGCGCTGCAGAGACTGAAGGAAGCTGCTGAAAAAGCTAAAATCGAACTATCATCAACAATGGAAACTGAACTCAACCTGCCTTTTATAACCGCTGATGCATCCGGTCCGAAACACATGAACTACAAACTGACACGTGCAAAATTTGAACAGATGGTAGACGACCTTATTGAACGCACCCGGATCCCCTGCGAAAAGGCAATGAAAGATGCCGGCCTTCAGATCAGCGATATTAAAGAAGCTATACTGGTGGGTGGATCAACCCGGGTTCCGAAAGTACAGGAACTTGTCAAAAAACAATTCGGCAGAGATCCTCACCAGGGTGTAAACCCGGATGAAGTGGTTGCTCTCGGCGCTTCTATTCAGGCCGGTGTACTTGCAGGCGATGTTAAAGATGTTCTACTGTTGGATGTTACGCCTTTGACTCTGGGAATCGAAACACTTGGCGGCGTAACCACAAAACTGATCGAACGCAACACCACGATCCCCACAAGAAAAAGCGAGATATTTACCACTGCTGCTGATAATCAGACCAGTGTTGAGATCCATGTCCTGCAGGGAGAACGTGAATTTTCAAAAGACAACAGAACTTTAGGCAGGTTTCAGCTGGTTGGAATCCCTGCAGCACCAAGAGGAGTACCTCAAGTTGAGGTCACCTTTGATATTGACGCAAACGGCATCGTAAACGTATCTGCAAAAGACCTTGGAACCGGCAAGGAGCAGAAAATAACCATAACAGCATCAAGCGGACTGAGCAAAGATGAAATAGATAATATGGTCAATGATGCTGAATCACACTCAGATGACGATAAAAAACGCCGTGAAAACATCGATATCAGAAATCAGGCTGACAACCTTGTATACAATACAGAAAAGGTCCTTAAAGAAAATAAAGAAAAACTTTCTGCAGAGGATGTGAAAGCAGTTGAAGACGCATTAAAAGAGACTAAAGATGCTTTGGAAAAAGGGGATACAGATGAAATAAAAACAAAAATGGAAGCCCTAAATAATGCATCTCATAAAGTTGCGGAAGCAATGTATAAAAACACAAGCGCAGATCAGCCTGGCGCGGATCCAACCGGAGGACAGCAGCCGGACGGTGCAGCAGGCAAAGACCCGCAGCCGAAATCTCAGGACAATGTTGTTGATGCAGAATTCGAAGAAACTGATAAATAACTTGACAAATAAGTGTTAAACCCAATAAAAATAAGGGGATAGATAATATCTATTCCCTTTTTTATTATCCGCATCAAAGCCTGACCAACGGCTTCAGGAGTGGTGTTAATTTAAATAGGGATTGCTGTAAATTAAGCGTTTACATCCCCCGGGGAACGCGCAGCTTCCAAAGGTCCGGTAATGCAGCTTTTGGATTTACCTATTCGGCAGGATCGGTAGCTCAAAATTGTTCAATAAAACCCTAAAAAACACGGAGATCATAATGGACGATAAGCATAAAGATGAAAACACCGATGAAAACAATGTTTCAGGTCTCCCTGAGATAACCTTTTCATCATTTATACTCTCTCTCAGTTCTTCTGCTCTCTTTCATTTTGGAGAGCTTCCCGACCCTGTCACAAATAAAAAACAGAAAAATATTGCGATGGCTAAACAGACAATTGACATCCTTGGACTGCTTGAAAAAAAGACTGCGGGCAATCTTGAAAAAGAAGAAGCAACGCTGCTTGAAAACTTACTTTATGATCTTCGGATGCGCTACATAAATGAATCAAAAAATGCGGATCAGGGTAAGGAGGCTTAAATCCAATTGCAAAGATTAATGCTTCTTTCACCGGCAAAAATAAATCTCCGACTTGAGATCCTTTCAAAAAGAAAAGACGGTTATCATGAAATAGAAACAATTTTTCACAAAATAAGCCTTTTTGACGAAATAAGTATTGAAACCACTTCAGACCATAAGATCACACTGACAGTGGACGACCCTGCCGTACCCTCAGATAAAACCAACCTGGTTTACAAGGCAGCATCATTACTCTTTAAATCTATTGGAATAAATCCCGGCATCAAAATAGATCTAAAGAAAAAAATTCCATCCGGAGCAGGCCTTGGCGGCGGAAGCAGCAATGCTGCAATTACACTTACCGGCCTGAATAATCTTTTAAATCTCAAGCTCTCAAAACAGGTACTTACAGAAATTGCGCTCCGGCTGGGCGCGGATGTGCCCTTTTTTCTCACAGATTCAACAACAGCTTATGCCTCAGGCATAGGAGAAAAGATTAAAAGCATAGAAACCTTTGATAAAATGTGGTTTTTAGTAATATTTCCGGGGTTTACGGTCTCAACTGCCTGGGCTTACAAATCCTTCAGCAAATATAATTTATTGACAAAAACTACAAATAATAATATTATTAACAATTACACAGCGGACATAAATACAGTAAAATCATCACTTTATAATGATTTCGAATCAGTAGTGAATAAAAGGCATCCGGAAGTCACCTTAATAAAAGAACAGCTTTTAAAAACAGGAGCACAGGGAGCACTTTTATCCGGAAGCGGATCGTCAGTCTTTGGTATATATCCTGATGAAAAATCCGCACAAAAAGCAAGTACAAGTATCAAACCTCGTTCAAAACAGAAAATTTTTATTGCACAAAGCTTGTAATACAAAATAATAAAGCTTAAAACGGAGATAATATCTTGCAGGATCCAAAGATCTTTTCAGGTGCATCAAACATCCCGCTGACAAATGAAGTCAGCAGCCTCTCGGGTTTTCCCCAGGGAAGCGTAAATGTCGGTTCCTTCAGCGACGGCGAAATACAGATAGAAATCAATGAAAATGTAAGAGGGGCTGATGTTTTTCTAATGCAGTCTACCTGTACACCGGTTAACAATAATCTAATGGAACTCCTGATTTTAATAGATGCGATGAAAAGAGCCTCCGCTGAAAGGATCACAGCGGTCATCCCCTACTACGGCTATGCAAGACAGGACAGAAAAGCGGCTCCAAGGGCTCCGATATCTGCAAAACTGGTAGCCGATCTTTTGACCACTGCCGGCGCAAACAGGGTCCTGACCATGGACCTCCACGCCGGTCAGATCCAGGGGTTCTTTAACATCCCGGTTGACAACCTTTATGCTTCACCCATAATTTTCAAATATTTAAAAGACAAATACAACAATGACCTGGTCATCGTATCTCCTGATGCAGGCGGTGTTGAAAGAGCCAGGAGCATGGCTGAAAGCTTAGATACCTCCATTGCAATTATTGACAAACGGCGATTAAAACCAAACGAAGCATCGGTAATGAATGTAATCGGTGATATCAAAGGCAAAAATGCACTCATTTTAGACGACATGACTGATACTGCCGGAACTTTAACACACGGGGCTAAAGCACTTATGGACATGGGCGCAAAAACAGTTTCAGCCTGCTGCACCCATCCGGTCCTTTCCGGACCGGCAGTAGAAAGAATCAATGAATCGTCGCTTGAAGAGCTGATCGTCACCAATACCATACCCTTAAGCAAAGAAGCCTTAAAATCAGACAAAATAAACGTATTATCTGTCGCAGAACTCTTTGCAGAGGCCATTAAAAGAATTAACACTAACGACTCTATAAATTCACTGTTCATCTAAAACATAAAACTTTTTTGTATTAACATCACAAATTTTCCGAGGAGTAATCATGAGCCAACAATCAGTAATCAAAGCAGCTGTCCGCAACGAAAAAGGCAAAGGTTCAGCGCGCAAGCTGCGTTCAAGAAAATCAATACCGGCTGTATTATACGGACATGGGATCGATTCGCTGATGCTGTCCATTGAAAACAGCGAAATCACCAGGGTCTTAAAAACCGGTGGAGACGCCACCCTTATAAAAGTTCAGATCGACAACAATGGCAAAACTGAAGAAAAGCAGGTCATGATACGGGATGTGCAGAAACATCCGGTTAACAGCAATATTCTCCATGTAGACCTGTTTGCGGTAAATGTAAAAGAAAAAATAAATGCGCCTGTTCATATCCGTCTAATCGGTGAAGCACCGGGAGTTAAACTGGGCGGTAACCTTAGACAGATCATTCGTGAAATCGAAGTAAGAGCTCTTCCAACAGATATTCCCCAGCATTTTGAAATAGATGTTTCAGAACTTGAAATCGGTGATTCGATACATGTGAGCGACCTTGTAATTCCGGAAAATGTTAAGGTTCTCGCAGATGAAAATTCTACAATAGTAAATGTTGCGGCACCGGCATTAGAGAAGGTCGAGGAAACTGAAGAAGGTGAAGAGGAAACAGCCGAAACAGAAGAAACAAAAGATACTGAAGCAGCAGATTCCGATTCTGACAGTAAATAATGCGTTTAGTACACAACCAATGAGAAAGAGCAAACAAAACAGGTGAAACTGATTGTAGGGCTCGGAAATCCTGGGGCAGGCTATAAAAACACAAGACATAATATCGGTTTTTTAGCAGCTGAAAACATTGCGGATCAAAACCGCTTTAAATTTACAGAAATAGGCTTTGACGCACAGATAATCGGCGGCACAGCCTTTGAAGAAAACATATTAATAGCAAAACCGCAGACCTATATGAATCTAAGCGGTGAAGCAGTAGCCGGCATCGCAGATCATTACAATATCATCCCCGAAGATATCATCGTCATACACGATGATATGGACATTGACTACGGACGCATAAAAATCAAAACCCACGGGGGTACAGCAGGTCACAGGGGGTTGGAATCAATCATAGACTGTCTGCAAAGCGATAAATTCACAAGAGTTCGGGCAGGCATAGGCAAACCTGAAAATGATACGCCACCCATAGATTATGTCCTGCAGAATTTCACAGAATCCGAGCAAAAACTACTGGCTGATTTTTTAGATAACATAAACAACTGCATTGAAATAATCATTAAATCAGGGCCTGAAACAGCCATGAATAAATTTCACACAATAAATAATCAAACGAATTAAATCTTAAATAACAAACAGCACAAGGAGGAAGAAATGGAAAAACTAACGATTATTATTCCGCTATTCGGAATAATAGCCCTGATCTTTGCCTATATTAAATCTTCATGGGTAAACAAGCAGGACATGGGAACAGACAGGATGAAAGAAATATGCGGCTATATCCGCGATGGAGCAATGGCCTTTCTTGGACGAGAGTATAAAATACTCGCTATATTTGTAATATGCGTAGCGGGTCTATTGGCCTTTGCAAACTGGTCACCAGCAGCTGATTCTTATCGTAATCCTTTAATCGCACTTTCTTTTGTAATGGGTGCTTTTTGTTCAGGTCTTGCCGGTTTTTTCGGAATGCGCATTGCAACTGCAGCAAATACACGCACAACCCACGCTGCAAGGACAAGCCTTAACGAAGCACTTAAAGTCGCCTTCTCCGGTGGAACGGTCATGGGCATGTGTGTTGTAGGTCTTGCAATTCTCGGTCTTGGCACACTGCTGTTCCTGTATAAAGACTGTGGTCTTTTAGGCGCTGATTCAGACAACCTCTCAAGTATAGTAACCGTACTTAGCGGATTTTCTCTGGGTGCTTCATCCATTGCTCTTTTTGCAAGAGTCGGCGGCGGAATCTATACAAAAGCTGCTGACGTGGGTGCTGACCTTGTGGGTAAGGTAGAAGCCGGAATCCCGGAAGATGACCCCAGAAACCCTGCAACCATCGCTGATAACGTTGGTGACAATGTGGGTGATGTCGCCGGTATGGGTGCTGACCTGTTTGAATCATATGTGGGTTCAATCGTCGGAGCAATGGTTCTTGGAGCAACTGCAATGGGTTTTGCCGGTGCTGGTTTCAATGCCGTTATCCTTCCACTGGTTATTGCGGCTGCAGGTATAATCGTGTCAATCATCGGCACCTTTTTTGTAAGTGTTAAAGAAGGCGGCAATCCCCAGACTGCACTGAACAAAGGAACTTTTGGAGCAGCCTTTGTAATGCTTCCGGTTACTTATGTCGTCGCAAAATGGCTCATTCCCGGAGAGATCACCATAGCCGGTGTTGAAGGAATAACCAGTATGGATATATTCCTGGCAACAATCTTCGGTCTGATTGCAGGAGTTTTAATCGGAATATTCTCGGAGTATTACACATCAAAAGAAAAGGGCCCCGTACATAAAATTGCAGCAGAATGTGAAACCGGACCCGCAACATGTATTATTTCAGGTGTTGCAACAGGAATGGAATCTGTTTGTCTGCCCGTCATCTGTATTGCCGGTGCCATACTAACCTCACATCATTTTGCCGGACTCTACGGAATCGCAATTGCAGCTCTGGGTATGCTTTCAACAACCGGTATTCAGCTTGCTGTTGACGCATACGGCCCAATTGCTGATAACGCAGGAGGCCTTGCTGAAATGGCAGAGCTTCCACCGGAAGTACGTGAAAGAACAGATAACCTGGATGCAGTGGGTAATACCACCGCAGCAATCGGAAAAGGTTTTGCCATCGGATCTGCCGCACTTACCGCACTGGCTCTTTTTGCAGCATTTAGAACACAGGCTGATGTCGGTCCACTTGACCTTACCAAACCCACCATCATGGCCGGTCTTTTTATCGGCGGCATGCTGCCATTCCTTTTTTCAGCCATGTCAATGCGTGCTGTGGGTGAAGCTGCAAAAGAAATGATTATTGAAGTTAGAAGACAGTTCAGGGAAATCCCCGGACTGCTTGAAGGAAAAGCAACTGCAGAATATTCAAAATGCGTTGATATTTCTACTTCTGCTTCACTCAAAAAAATGATTGCCCCAAGCCTCATGGCAATCATCGTACCTGTTGTTTTTGGATTTATCAGCAAGGAAGCCCTTGGCGGTCTGCTGGCTGGCGTAACCGTAACCGGCGTTCTGCTTGCGATCTTCCAGTCAAATGCAGGTGGTGCATGGGACAACGCTAAGAAATATATTGAAGAAGGTCATCACGGCGGTAAAGGTTCAGAAGCTCACACAGCCGGCGTAATCGGTGATACCGTAGGCGATCCTTTCAAGGATACCTCAGGACCGTCGCTCAACATCCTTATTAAACTTATGGCTGTTGTTGCACTGGTTATCGCACCGCTGATCAAGTAACAAATTACTGCTAATCAAAAAGCCCGTCTTCATTTTGAAGACGGGCTTTTTTTATGACCTATATTAATTATTCACACACCCTGAAGGCATACCTCACACTAATATAACCTCAGATTATTGCAATTCCCAACAACAGAATCTGTCAGGTCAAAACTCGTTTTTGTTAGATTAGTAAATTATAGATACAGTATTAACCAAAGTTTTACTTTTTCAAAAACAGTTTACCGATAAAACTGTCATCAGCAACGACACCATATAATATTAAAAGACACAGCGTTGTGACAGCTGCAGCAGCAATAAGAACACCGATAACATTAGCAACGGCAAACTTCCTTTTATCAACCCCAAGAAGATAGGCCCCGAATGCTCCGGTGTACACCCCGGACATGGGAAGCGGAATACCGATAAAAACAGCGACTCCCATCTCACCGTATTTCTCAACATAGGGATGTATTTTATGCTGTGTTTTTTCCAGTACCGGCCAGATGTTTTTTTCGAACCATTTCCATTTTCGAAGGACCACAAAAACAGGTCCCATTACCGAAAACACGATCCACCCTAGAATAATATTAGAGATAATACATACAATAGCTACCATAGGCCAGGTAAGCTTATCTGACAGCATAAATATCCCCCATGGAATGGAAGCACGCAGTTCCAGCGTCGGAATCAGGGTAACGGCAATTAAGATCAATATGGATTTTATCAAAATATTTTACTCGAATGATATTAATATTTCAAATTGTTAAAGTTCAACATTGTATACTGATTACCGCTGTAATTTCAAGGGGTTTATATGAGGGAATTGTTATAATTCATAATCTTTTAATTGACAGCTGATATTCATAATTTATAATCATACAAACATACTTTTACTTTAATATTTCATAACAATCAATACACGATGATAATCTTAATTTCCAATGATGACGGTATTAATTCTGAAGGAATAAAATGCCTTGAGAACACTTTAAGAGACCTCGGTGAAGTCTGGACCGTTGCTCCTGACAGGGCGCAAAGCGCAATGAGCCGAGCCCTGACTCTTGCCATGCCTTTAAAAGCCACTCAGCTGTCAAATAATAGATTTATGGTAAACGGAACCCCTTCTGACTGTGTAAATATTGCAATAAACAGGCTCATGCCGGTAAAACCTGATATTATGATATCCGGCATAAATAATGGCGCCAACCTTTGCGATGACATTTCATATTCAGGTACTGTTGCAGCCGCTTTTGAAGCAACAATCCTTGGGATACCGGCAATAGCTGTATCTCTTGCTGCCAGACTAAACTGCATATTCCAACCCGCCGCTGACTTTACAAAAAATATTATTTCAGAGGTGTTAAATCATAAACTGCCTGAAAATACTTTTTTGAACATCAATATCCCTGATACAAAAGGTGAAAAAATAACGGCTGCTAAAATAACACACCAGGGTAAAAGCCTTTATGAAAACATTATTACGGAAAGGGTTGATCCCCGTGGTGAAAAATATTTCTGGATCGGAGGCGACGGCACCTCTTACGCCGACATCCCCGGATCGGATGCGGATGCTGTTAATAATAATGTTGCGTCCATCACCCCGATAAATACCGACATGACCGATTATTCCGCATTAGAAATAATTAAAAAATGGAACATATAAACAATCTCCAGATCAGTGTTATCGGTGCAGGAACCTGTTCTTCTGATACCGCCTCACGGGCTTATGAAACAGGAAAACACATTGCACTTAATAATGCTGTACTTGTATGCGGCGGCCTTGGCGGTGTAATGGAACATGCGTCAAGAGGTGCGAAAGATAACAACGGCAGGACTGTCGGAATTCTCCCCGGATTTGACATTTCCGATGCCAATCCATATATTGATATTGCCATACCCACCGGCATCAGTCATGCAAGAAACATCATTGTAGTAAGGGCGGGAATGGCTTGTATTGCAGTTGAGGGATCATATGGAACGCTTTCCGAGATCGCTATTGCACTAAAACTTGGAAAAACGGTAATCGGCTTAAACACCTGGGATGTCGCACCTGAGATCATAAAGGCTTCCAGTCCTGAAGATGCGGTAAATAAGGCAATAGAGCAGATAAGGAACAGTTATTAATTGAAAAACTTCACTTCTATTACAACCTTAAGAATTATCATATTAATTATACTTCTCTCTGTTTTACAGGCCTGTATACATAGTCCTCTGCCCCTGCCCACAAGAAAACCAAAAGGAATCTATCATACCGTACAAAAAAATGAGACACTGTGGAGAATATGCAGAAAATATAAAGTCAACCTTCAGGATGTCGCAGAACTTAATAATATTAAAAAAACGTCACAGATCATGGCCGGTGATAAAATATTTATTCCCGGTGCAAAAAATATTTTAAAAGTAACTCCTGTTCATAAAAAAACATATAAAGCTGTCACTCAGAAAAAGATTGTAAATAAAAAAAAGAAAACTTATAGGAAAAAAACAGTCCCTAAAAAAATCATCAGTCATGCTGGAATGTTCAAATGGCCGGTAAAGGGCACTGTCATTAAAAAATTCGGGATTTTAAACAAAATAAAACATGACGGCATTAACATTAAAGCCTCATCGGGAAGCCCGGTCAGCGCTTCATCTTCAGGTAAAGTCGTATTTTCATCTTTTCTTGAAGGATACGGAAATACGATTATTATTGAACATGGAAGCTGCTATGCCACGGTTTATGCAAACAACAGCAGAAACCTGGTTACAGCCGGCAGAACAGTTAAAACAGGAGAAAAGATCGCAACCGTGGGAACTTCAGCATCAAAAAGCAAAACTCCCTACCTGCACTTTCAGGTGAGAAAATATGACAAACCGAGGAACCCTGCATTCTATCTTCCTAAAAAATAACTACGAAATCCTCCTCTCACAGAATTCACAGAGCTTTTGAGAAAATCGGGGGAGACATATAAGTTTGCTTCGTCAACAAAATCTGTGGGTAACTTTTTAGTATTTATTATAGAATGCA
>CAYLYF010000054.1:0-27079 GCA_964387595.1 uncultured Thermodesulfobacteriota bacterium
AGGTGGGTCAAAATTCGGTTATCACCGTGGGTCAATTTTTGGTTGTCATTTCGATTCATCCTTTTGGTATGCTTTATTGCATGATGAGTGGACAGGAAGGATAAATAAATTCGGATCATGTTTTTTTCTGATACCTTTTGCATAAAACTGTTTTGGCGGAACATGATCTCGGTCAATATCCTCATCTAAAGGTTCACCACACAGATAACAAATATTAATAGCTTCACACATAAATTAATCACCTCTACTAAGAAAAGGGGTCTACGTTTGACCTTTGGCCTCTTTATCCCTCTTCACTGCATCCAGTTTCTAACGAGGAATGTATATTGCTTGAACATTCCGGCTTGTGATCTCCGCTGTCTTTAAACTTCCGGGATTACCGTCCGGTAAGAAAATTTAAATTGTTTTGCCTGTGTTAAAGTATTTACAATAACCTATCTTGGTCAGACCCCGTCCTTCATATCTCCCTAGAAAGGAGGTGATTGAGAACAGGCAGGTATATGGATTTTATCCCAATAAAATCAACGATTTTTAAAGTGTAGCAGTTAGCTGGAATTAAAAAATTAGCGGTGTGAAATTACACTTTCATTGTACAGCATAAAAAAAATATTGCGAACCTGTAAAACTTTGCTATAAGGACAAATTTTTAATCTGTTTGATGACTTTCTTATTTAAATTTTTTATATCATTTATTGCCCGGTGTAACATTGTAAGAGTAGTAACAAATTTATCATCAACTAATGCCTTCATAGGAGTTTGACTTATCATGTCATAAGTTTTTTTCTTTTCAACATTGGCATGCGAAAGCGCTCCATAAATAAGTAGCTCCATTATTTTACGATAGTTGAGTTCTTCACCAAGAAAATTCAATCCCATTCCAGAATTACCATCCAGAAACTTATTAATGGCATTTCGGATTTTATCAAACTCTTTTCTGAATTTTAGATCTATCAAAGAATTACTATAAACTGATGCCAGATTACGGAAAGAACTTTTTTCATTGTCCTGTATAAAGAAACGGATAGTTAAAACAAATGCATCAATTGCTTCTTCGTCAGGGCCTTTTCTGAGCTGTTGCATCTCCCAAAAACCGTCTTCTTGTTTTTTGCATGATAAAGTTACTCCCGTATTGTGATTCAAAACGGTTTCAATAAAGCTTAACCGGTTTAATTTTTCAGCTTTTTCATTAAACAACTGAAGGGCATCTATGATCTTTGATTTGTCTGATTTCGACATATGCTTATAAAAAATATTGGGTTATTTACCAATCTGAATTTTTACTCGATATATCTTTTTCCCTTTCATATTTTTTCTGCCTTAAGATGAGTGGGAATGAAACATCTTATGGGGAGTTTCTATCAATAATATCTAAAAAATCATTTATTTTTGTTTTTAACTGCTCTAAGCCGTGATCATCACCAACATCGACATGAGAAGTTGTCCAATTACAAAAGGAATAAATTGATTTTATTTTATCTAAGTCTTCATTATTGATTTTTTTATTATTTTTTACTCCATCAATTGCAGCCCCAAAATTATTACCAACATTCCAGTGTAATAGGTTGTTTTTTATAAATCTTTCAACCTCATACCGCAAATATTGTCCATATTCGACAATTTTTAATTCGATATCAAAACCATCCGGATTTTGCGCGATACTTTCTAGGTGTGTTTCAAGAGTTTTTAGCTTATTAATAAACTTTTCTTCTTTACTATTAGAAATAAAACTGCCTCCAAACTCTTTTTTGTTTCTGATAATATTGAAAACCTTACAATCTTCATTAAATTTTTTCCTTAAAAACTTTAAAAATGTTCTGTGGTGAGTAAAGACAAAAGTTTGCGAAAAACTTTCTTGTTCTTTTGAAATCAAATCAACTAAATAATTCAAATTACTATTATCTAAACTTGTTATTGGATCATCAAAAACTAAGATCTTATTTTCCTTATCCCTTTGAATGTCAATGAAGGCAAAAAAGAAGCATAAAGATAAAACTTGTAATTCACCTTCTGACAACCCTTCTTTTAAATCCCTATCATTTCCTTCGAGATCTAAAACCTTAAAAGCAAAAGGGAATTCTATTCTGTTTCCTGTTCTTTCTGTTTTAAGTTTTAATTTAAAACCAAAGTTAAAGTTATCAAAATACCCCTCAATTTTTTTTAGTGGTTTTGTAAATACTTCATTTGAGCAATAATCATGATAGGCATCTTTTGCCTTTTTATGTTTTTCTCTTGCTTCATCAGATTGTTTTCTTATTATTTCTAGTTCCTTTTCTTTTTGCTCCTTCTTTTCTTGTTTTTTAATCTTTGCTTCATTAAAGAAGGTAAGTTGGTTCTCACTTTCTGTTATTCTTTCGGTGGTCTCAAGTATCCTTTTTTGTAGTTTCTCGTCAGTATTATCAGTTTTAAACGTTCGAATAATTGTATTTTTATCAGCAATAAAGATCTCTATGCCTTCAATAAATTTATTTATTGTTTCAAGTTCTTTTTTTGCTTCATTATATATATATTTAATGTCTTCGTTGTTTGGTTTCTTAAGTTTTAAAAGTTTATTCTTGAGCTCAATAATTTTCTTTGTCTGTGGTTTCTTATGTGATTTTTCTTCCTCAACTGAATAGATGTCTTTAATCTTATATTTTTGATCCAGTTCCTTAAGTTTTATAAAAATTGAGTTTAAGTTTAAATTGTCAACTTCTTCACAAATATTTTTTAACTCTTCTATTAAATCTTGTTTATCATCCGCAAATTGTTTCAACTGAGTTTTATAAGTATCGTCGAAGATATCATTATAGGTTTTAATAACCTTTTTAATATTCTCTTCTTCTTTGTCTGACTGACAAAAAGGACATTTATTGGGATATGATTTTCTTATTTCAAGACCAGTTTCAAAAAAATCTTTGTGAAAACGTAAATTTTCTATCAATGTTTGTTCAGCATCTATTTTAACTTGTTCTTTCAAGTCAAAATAGAAAATTGCCTCATAGTCTTCGTAAGGCGATAAGGCTATGTCTATTTCTTTATCTTCAAGTTCTTCAATTGAATTCTGGATGTTTTCAACCTTCTTTTTTGAGACTTGGTCTGTTTTCAGTTTACTATCAAGTTCTTTTTTTGCTTCTGACAACTGTTTATTTTTTCCAAGGGTTTCTTCTTTCGTTATATCTTTGAACTCTTTATATAAGGGTTTATCTTCTTCAGATAAACTAAATGCTAATATTTCTCTGTTGTCTGCATAAAACTTTTGTAAATTATTTTCTTCTTTTTCCTTTTCAATTTTTGCCTTTCCTTGAGCATCCCTCAAGTTGATTGCTTTACTGTCAAATTCAATGATCATTTTGCCTGATTCTTGTTCCTGGCCACCAGCTTGTGTGTCTCTCATATGACCAAGGTGTACATTTTTATCTACAAATTCACGATCAAAGAAAACCATTTCTTCTTTGTCTATACAAATATTCCAGGCATTGTTTGAGTATTTATGCTGATTAGAGTTAAAATTTAAGCAAATCTCTTTGGGAAGGTATGTTATAAAACTCTTATTTTCAGAAACACTCTTTAAAATATTAACTATAGATGATTTACCGCTTCCATTTTCGCCATAAATAATATTCATGGAATCGTGAAATGTTTCTGCATTAAAAAATTTATTCCAAGAAAATTCTTGAAATGATTTATAGTTCTTAATATTTGGAATTTTGTGTAATTTCATAGTTTACTACCAATTGCTGTTATATAGTTGCAATAATCACATTCTGGTTCAGCCTCTGGAATTTGATCACTGTTTAAACATTTATGAGCCTCTAAAATAGTTTCTTCAACCCAAGAATCTTTTCCGGTATATGGAATAAGCGTCACATCAAAATCCAGCTTGCTGTCAAAAGCTTCCCTGTCCGCTTTGCCGTTGCAATACACAAAGTATCCGGTGTCTGAAACCTTATAACCATTTTGACGAAGAAGCCATTGATAAACTTCCATCTGCCGTTTGTATCCATCCTGCCATTCTTTATTTAGCTCGGTTATATCCTCAGCTTTTGAAGTTGCTTTATAATCAACAACAATAAATTCTTCTTTTAAATTCTGCCAGAGGTCATCAATTAATCCAAAGATCAATAGGCGACCCCAGCCATCTTCTTTAAACATACTACACCACTTCAATCTTATTTCTCATGACATACCCCATAATGGCATTGTCAATCATTTTGGGGATAGAAGTGTTGAAACCTCCAAGGGGGATGATTGAAATATCAGGCACGGAGCAGGCTATTTTATGAAAATTCGCCATACATTCCAAGAAGACTTCCGACTCATCTCGAGTGATATACATATGTCCATAAAAAAACTTAAGTGTATGAGACCGATCGATCGGGGGAATTATATCGGGAAGCAGGTGATGCATCACTTTTGAATTGCCCACAAGCTGACTAGAACTAGTCATTATTTTTAGATTTTCAAATACAGATTTAAGTAGGGAATTAATCTGATTAAATTCATCATCAGTCATCATGTACAATTTATATTGTTGAAGTTCTAGAATCTGGTCTTTTACGAATGCTATACCAGTTTTAAAACCCTCAAAGTTAGCCATCTTGGGTCCATTTTTTCCCATAGTATGCATTCCCCAGGAAACAAGGGTGGCATAAACAAGCTCAAGAAAATAGTTGTCACTTAAAAGGTCACTGTAATCTTGAGCGGTTCGTACTTTTTCTATTGTCTTTTTATGAAAGTAAGTGCTAGGGCCAGAAAATTTTATATTGTCGTTAAAATAACCAAGATAAACTTGAAATGTCTCAGTCAAATCCTTTACTGCATTTGAGTACTCAGGATGGTTTCCTCGTCTTGATATTGGTTCTTGCACTGGTGACTGGTTTACGAGATTACCAGTTTCTGCCAAATACCAATCAAATAGATACTGAAAATTTTCAGGAATATCATTTCGTAGAGGAAGTTTTTGAAAATTACTAGTCCTTGATTCGTGTATAACGTCCCCTGGTAAGTAAAGCCTCCGAAAGCCTCTTCCTACTTCAGTTAAAAAACATTTATTGTACCCTGTACTTAATCTTTTTTGAGCTACTACATGCTGACTTATATGTGTTGCTACTCCAGGCCTTTCATCGTTAAAGAATTGCCGAACTTCATTTTTCAGCTCTTCAGTACTTGCACTATATTTGATATTATTGGTTTCATAGGCCAATGTTGCCATTGCTATCCATATTTCATTGGTAATAGTTGGCATTTTACTCCTTTATTCTATTAATCAAAATGCATCATCAAGATTTTTGGCATTTTGCAACTTTGCATAAGATGTATACCTGGAAGAGTAAGGAGGTTTTACTTTTCCCTTAGGAACAAGTTTTATTGGCCCAATTGCTTTTGCAGGCTCAGAGAATTTTAAAATATATTTATTAGTGTCTTTCCACTGTTTTATTGATTCAACAGAAGCAATATGTGTTATTGCGGATTCAGGAGCAACTTGATAAGCAGCAATATATTTTATTTTGGGAATCATACTACTATGCATACGAATTGCATACCAACAGTCTTCGCCTAAAAACACTTCTTGAAAGCCCTCTTCACGTGCCGGAACAACAATGGTATCAATCTCTGACAAATCTATTGTACTCTTGGCACCTTCGTTTATGTTTAAGTTAGTGCTTGATACATCACTTAAAAATGGATCAAAAAGATATACGGTTTCTTTGTCTTGAGATGAAAAGCGTTGCAGAGTGAGTATTTCTACAGGAAATCTAAATTTACTAATTAAAACATTTTCAAGTTCATCTGGCATTTCATCAATAATAACAAGTGCATTAAACGCATCCTTACCGTAAATAATTTTTTCCAGAAGATAATCAATATTCTCATATCCATTATCAAATGCATATTTTTGGCACTGCTGTTGTGCTTTTTTATCATCACTTAATGCGCCTTTAACAATTGATTTTACTTTTTGTGGTGAAGTTTCAAAAGATAAAGAAAACTCTAATATTTGAACAGCGATATGTTTCAAAGGATCATGTTTTGCCAGTTCGTTTTCAACAATATATAATTTTGGTTCTTTAATGCTGGACAGGTCTATCAAATATCCATCTGGTATATTATTTGTTTTACCCTTGCCGCCAATCTTCCTTTTTACATCTAAATATATTCTATGTTCCCCAAAGAGATCATCTACAACTTCAAGAATTGCCGATTCAAGTTCGGATTCCAGCTCAAAGGGATAAAACTGATATTTATTTTTAGCGGTCCAAAGCATTTTTATTCTTTCTTATTTTAGTAATCAGATTAACATACTCAGGAGAACGGTCATCTTGAGGTTTGTTAAAGCACTTACAGCTTTTATCATAGAACAACACTACATCGTCATATGATTTGTAATAATAACATTCTGATCCATCCCAAAACTCACATTGTCTATGTTGATTTTCCTTATACCATTCAAAGGATTTCTCATCATTATTAAAATCAGGTTCGCATTCTATAAGTTGAAATAACACATCATAAAAAATTGCTTCGTCGAAATCTCTTTCAACCTTCCAAAACTCATTTAACATTTCATCCATCATTCGAGCTAAACTTCGAGAGTCGTTATACTTTACAGCACCACATTCACCGCATTCAACATATTCCCTGGGATCAAGTTTATCCTTTATCTTTTTAAAGAGAATAAGATTTTTAATTTCAATAAAAGAAGTTTCCATAAACACACACTTTACAATAACCATCAGATTTAAGAAGGCTGTAAGTTTAGGGGCTACACATGAAATGTGAAATCAAGGCAGAGCTCTCCTTTTCATTCTATCACAGGTAATGTAGCAGCAGTTTGAAATCATTCTCTCTCAAAGCCTACCCCCATGGCTCACTTAAGACATCGACAATATTCTTTCGTGACAAAACTTCAGCACATAGCTCCCATTTATTGGCCTCGGGGTCAATAGAGGTGCGATATTTTACCGAGAATGCGTTTTGTGCGTTTTTCCGTTCATGGATGTAGCTATCCATTCTCTCCCGCAGATTCTCCTCATTTTCAATCCAATCATCTTCAATTGTATCTGGCAGGCTTCCAAATATATCATAGGTGTCCTGAAGTCTTTCCGAGAGGACAGTATAGACCTTTTCATCCTGAGTTTCATGATATACAAGGTTGAGCATATCGACATACTTCCTTGCCTGGCCGATGCGTTTAATACGGCCAAGGCGTTGCTCAAGTCGGGAGGGATTCCAAGGCAGATCAATGTTAATGAGGGTTCCCAGTGCCTGAAGGTTAAGCCCTTCACAGGCAGCATCGGTAGCCACGACAAGGCGAATTTCGTGAATTCTTACAGCCGTTTTTATTACTTCGCGCTCAACAGTATTGAATTGCTCGTTTCGATATAAACCACTTTTCCCTGCGCCTGCATAGACAGCCACTACCTCATCCTTAAATGCTTTTGCCAATTCACCCGCTATCCATTCCACAGTATCATAATATTGACTGAAGATGATGCAGCCATGTTCGAGCCAGGTTTTCCCATCTGAGTGGAATTCATTTAAAAACCATTTTACCGTATCAAGCTTTGAATCCGTTGCTTCCGGTCTTGATAGCTGATTTTCAATTTCTCTGAGACAGGTAATCTCTTCCGGCGTCATTTGCGATAAAATGTGTTTAACATTATCAATTGTATCTTCATCTTCATTGGAGATGGTATGCTGCAACATCCGTCGAGCCGTTTTTAAACCGGAGGCAAAACTGGAACAAATGCGCTGGAGCATCAGGGTCTTCATAAATCCCGCTGAAGGCGTGCGTTGATGTAAAAGCCGGGAAAACTCCTCGGCTTTCTCATAAGCCACTTCAAAGGGTGTATTGGTTCTGATACCGAGATCCACAAACCGTGACTGATAGAGCGCCTGCTTACCTTTAATAGGGTGGGTGTTGACCCCCACACGTTCCAGAAGCCCGTCATCCTCAAGTTGTTTGCGTTTACGGAGCACTACATGACGCAGCACTGGATTATATTGCCGGAAAAAGTCATCACTCAAACATTCTGAAAGCCACATATCCTTTACAAGATATTCCAGGTCATCATACTTATGGGCGCAGTAAAAGTCGGTCGGAGCGATACCCAAATTATCACGAATACGGGAAATCACATCATGTTCATTCGTGGGAGGAATCGGATTACGTAGTAAGTCCCACACCTCGCTTGTGGTAGCGAGTTGTTCTTTACCGGTTACAATCTGAATTGCACGCTCGAAGTCACGCCACAAAGACAGTTCATCCCCCAGAACAAAATCAGCCCCGCTGCTTAGTATTTTGAGAAGGTCCCAAAGTTCCCGGATATTCGTCTGTATGGGTGTTGCGGTACCAAGTATCAGGTGTTGTGTCCGCTTTGCTATTTGCAGCATAAAAGCAAGCAGGTTGTTGGGTTGTGCGGCTTTCTCGCCTAAACCGCCTTTGGCGCGCGCCTTATGAGCTTCATCAAGAATAACCGTTCCAAATTTTCTTTTCAGGAGCAAACCGGCTTCTCTTATGAAGTTCCCATCCTCCCGCTGGTGCATAACAAGACCTGTAGAAACGATAGCGATTCGATAGGGACATTTTTTTATAGATAATGAATCACCACGGGGAGAAAGAATCTGGCCTTTTACCCCAAGCCATACTTTTTTTTGTGAAGACCAGACTGCTGTGGGGATTCCTAGCCTGTCCATCATTTCAATCTGCCACTGAAATATAAGGGTTGATGGGGCGAGAATAAGAACGGGGCCATCGTCCAGCAGGGCACTCACCAGGGCGCTGGTGGCCATGGAGAGGGTCTTACCTACCCCGACCTCATCGGCAAGAAGCAGCCGGGCTTTCCCATAAATTTCGCGATGTTCCAGAAACAAGGTAACAAAAGAACGCTGCCAGGGCTGGAGCTGTTCCCCTCCCCGATAGATAGGCGCTTCCGCCAGGGCAGCAGCGGGAACATCAGCCGGCTTCAGGACGTCAACGGTCACCTCACGCCGATTGGCAACTCGGGAAATCTCAGCTAAAATGGTCTCGGGAAGCGGCACGCCTTCTTTCCAGAGCTCCCAAAATTCATCTTCTACCCAGTCGGCGCTCGCATTATCATCGTCCTGCCACACCAGCTCATAGTTGTGGACAAAGGCGCTTTTAGTCTCGTTGACCGAACCGATAAAAGCTTTGCGGTTGCCATCGGGATAATGAATGGAACCCGCTTTTCCGTGCAGAAAGAGCCGTTCCTTTGGAACTACCCGAATTTCGACATTACCCGCGTGTAACAGCTGGTCAAGAATCTGATAGCGGTCTTTTTTAAGAAGTGCTTCGGCCGAAACATCGACTTCGTTCCATCGTTCCTTGAGGGCAGTGTTGCGGCTGGTGGCTACCTGAAAATCCGCCATATCGAGTTCTGAATTACAAATAATCTTTACTTCAGGTATCTGGGCGATTTCTTCTCCAACCAACTCAAATATGGAACTGCGGAAGTAACCCGCAATGCGGAAATATTTCGTTGCGCCCTGCAGGGATTTTGCAAGAAATTCCGTATCAAGCCGTTCGGTGCGGGAAGAAAATCGACGAATCGTCATGACTATACCCTCTGATTTCTCATTGCTTCCGCCAATACCCGCGCTGCACTTGCCTCAAGGTCTGGACGGAAGGTTTTAGTCGCTTTCAGGTTCTGCCGTTTTTCGGCAAGGTAATCGGCCATTTTTATGATGAGCGGTTTTACCTGGAGATAGTTGGCGCAGTTCTGCATCAGGTGAAGCAGGACATCATCCACTTCAATTTCTTTCGTCACTTCGTACAGGCCGTAGAGTAGCGCCCGCAGCGGAGTCGAAGCAATTTCGGCATCCCCCGCCATGAGGGAACTTTTAAACTCGGAGGAGAGTTTGAGATGCGCGGCATTGGCTTTTGATTTGTCACTCATAAGCTGGTCAAAATGATGAACCTTGAAGGCCTTGGCAAAATTCTGATAGTTGTCGAGGGTCTTAATTCCTTGATGCTCCATCTCGGCCATCTTGAGGTAGAAGCGTTCCACCGCAGCCAGTTTTTGCCATTCGCTTTTATCGAAACCAGTAGGTACTAGAAACTGCACCGCGGTCTGCACAGCAAAATCTATGAGCTCCTCAACAAAGGTCTTTCTTCCGGGGATGCGGGGGGCTTCAGACTCGGTGACCATGTCCTTGCCGTCGATTCTTGAGTAGGCGGTGAGAACTTTAAGCGCGGCGGCATAACCCGCCATCTGCAAATCTGCATCTGTATATAATCCTTCCGCGCGCTGTTCCCGTACTGTTTTGTCGAGGCGAAGCAGAGATTCCACTTGTTCTTTGACTGCCGTCTCTATTTCCCAGCCCAGTTCATCACGAAAGGTTTCGAGCTGTTTTGTGCGCTTGCGGAGCACCAGCATGACCGTGCCGGTGACATTGGCGCCCTGGCGCAAAGCGCTATCGGTTTCGGTAACCACATACCAGGCAGCGGTTACCTGTAGGCCGCTGGCCCAGATGATATTTGTCATATCCGCCCAGATATTCCCGGATTGGTGGGTGAACATGAGCACCTGGATGCCGTGGTCGGGCATTTTTTCTGCCATTTTACGGTAGGCGGCTATCATACCACTACGGAAGCCTTCGTCTTCGCCTTTAATGGCAAGGGCGCGCCGGCTGTCCCAGGTCCAGTGAGCAAACTCCGGCGGAGGATTTTTGCGGAGCCAGGCAATGAAAAACTCGGTGATTTCTTCGTATTTGACGGCATCGCCGTAAGGGGGGTCGGTGATGTAGATGTCATTTTCGGTGGTAAGGTCTTGTGCAGGGTGAGAGTTGATGGCTTTATTTGTGTAGTTCGGTAGCTCTGACTCATTAAATACATCTGTTAGTAATTTGAAAATTGAACCAGTTGCTCTCACCGGATAATTGTAAAGCGTATTCAATGCTTGGTTGTCAAATGTTGCTGCCGAACCACCACCACCACCTGCTTGAGATCTCCATCTTGTCAATTTTGACATATGATTAACAACTTGGAAAAAATTAAATTTACCCGTTGTTGTAGACAATTTATTTACAAAGCTATGGAATAGCAACTGCCGCGCATTAAACAGATGGTGCCAATGGGTCCAGCCCCGTTCACGATAAAGCCGTTCGGTTTCATCACCCTTTTCAATCACCATATCCGGCACATACCCTTTTCCCTGCCACTCAGCAAGATGGGAACCCACATAATCGATCACATTCTGTTCCCGTTTCAGGTCGTCTGCAGTCACAGCACGGAACTGGTATTCATATCCCTTGCCCGATGGCTTTTTGCGCATCCACTGCACGCAATAGAGCCGTTCCTGAAAAATATCATCGGGATGTGGGACAAAATCGGATTTTTCCCAAAGACGCAGGCGGTTTTGATTCTCTTTGCCGTTTTTGTAATCACCGCGCAATGTGCTGATTTTAGTTCGATACACAGTGGCAGCATCAGGGGAGTGTACCATTTCGCCATTCTGAATAGTTCCAGCTGTTACCTTTTCGACTTCTTCATCAGTATTCAGATACACCACTTCAACGTCATACCGTTTTTCAGCAGGTATGGGTTTCAATTTGATCACAACCCTATAGCTATTACTGATTATAAAGCTCGGAATCAGTGGGACTGTCCAACCGCTATCAGGACAAACAACTTCCACACAATAGAGATATACTTTTGCCCGCCATCCCTTTCCATCAGATTCAACACCAAGTGCATCAATTTCATTTTGTACCTGCTCTGCCAGTTTTTTTTGCGCTTTGCAAATTTCCGCCCGGTTCTCTTTATTTGCCCCCACAATATTCAACGATCCCCAGGTGAGCATGCAGGCAATGGGATTTAAATCGCTTGCATAAACATCACAGCCCAGACGCGCGGCTTCAAAGGGAATCTGCCCGCTTCCGCAAAACACATCACCAACCCGTGGCCTGTGTCCAAAACGGGCAAAGCCCATCTGTTCCACCAGTTCAGGAAAGGATGAAGCCTCTGTTCCCAGATGGTCATTCACTTTCCCCCAAATATGATCAAATAGACAAACTTCTAGTTCTTCAGGTCGTTTGGCTGCTCTTACCTGCTCGTTATATGGGAGTATCAAATACTCCCCAACGGTATGGTGTTTGGATGCAGGCAGGTTTGCCTCAAGGCGCTGCAGCATAGCCTGACTGTCCATGCCCATGAGCATTTCAAAAATTTCGAGATCTTTGATACCGTTATCTGTGGCGGGAAGCAGAGAACCGAGAACGCATGCTTTGTTGAGAATCAGCGGTTTTCGGCCTTTCCAAAATGCACCTAACGATACAAGGAGTTGGCCATGGCTTGCCATACGCTCCTTAAAACTTTCAGCAGATATTTTCTGCACCGGAAACAGGTATTCGATGAGCGCGGGGCGGTCTTTCCATTCAAAGGGTTTTATTGTCATCAGATTTCTCCTTCATAAAATCAAAAAGACGCATGCTTTCCTGCTCTTCACGTTTTCTCAACTTGGGTTTGATCTTTGTCTTCACCTTGATGCTTTCACCATCGGAGAGGGCGCAGTAAAGGGCCTTTCGCCACCCCCGGTCTTTTTGATCCGCCAGTCCAGCCTCGGAGGTTGTTTTCGAGAAGAGCCACCAGCGTTCCTCCGGGCGAAGAGCCAGCCACTTCTGACAGATAACCGCGCATTCTTCCTGTGTTGCGTGTTCAGCCGCCCAGGCTAAAACACAAAGTTCCCGACCCAAAAACCTATCCAGCTTAACTTTGCCGGTACGCCAGGTGCCGGTACTCTGTTTTTTTGCTTTTAAGCGGTCATTAAAATCCCTGCGGGCGTCATCCCTGATTTTCGTCCATAATTCCCGCGCCAGGATAACCCGCCTTTCAGTGGTTTCCCGCTTTGTTTCATCTCCTTCGAAGCCATAATCTTCATAGATACTTACCGCAGCCTTTGGTTCTGCCGGAATATCAACATAAAAATGGTGTGCTCCAAAGTTTTTGGAAGCGCCAAAATCGGCTGTATCGCTCATTCCTGAATCACCTCCCCAATTTTAAGTTCGATACCAAGGGCTTCGGCGAACTGTTCCAGATCAAAGCCTGTGGGTGTATAGGCTTTTTTAAAGGACAGGATAACCGGCGCATCCGGAGTGAGGAGCGACTGCAAGTTTGCCAGTTCCTTTTCTAAAAATTCCGCCTGTATCTGCATTTCACCCAGGGAGAGATGGATAACTTTGGGCGAGGAGCCTATCTGTAGCGTCACCTGCTCAAAGGTTATTCCCTTTTCTTTCGCTAATTTAAGCCCTTCGTAGGTCTTCGCTGAACTATCCAGCCGTTTTGGCGTGGGGCTAAATATTTGGGCAGGTTTATCTTTTATGATCTCGATTTTCTGCTTGCCCTTTGCGGGAAACTGGAAGGTTCTTTTCTCTTCGATACCATCACACTCGGCAAACACATAGACCGCTTGTGCGCTGTCGTGCAACGCCAGCGGCTCTGAATAATCCGTACCATCCCTGGCCTCAGAACCGTCCAAGGTATAGCGTATCGTCCCCCGGGGGACTACTAGAAGTTCAAGTTTGCGAGTATTTTCATCAAAATTGTTGCGAATAATCAGATTATTGGTCCAGGTAACAGGGTCACCGGTTTGGTTTTTACCGGAAGGGTCAACAGCAAGAAACTGTACTCGCAGCGCCTTTGTGGACAGAACATTTTCGGACAGGACCGTACTGTTGGTGCTCACCGCCCCGTCCTCCTGATAATGAATACGGGGTGCGCTGCCGGAATTGACAGCATCAATTTTCAGCCTGACTGCTCCGGTGTCATCAGGAGAACTTTCTTCATTGAACACCACCTGTGTTGTTTTAGGCCTCGGCTTTTTGGTTATGTACCCGTTGCCCATATCCTCCCACACTCCCCGCTGGCAGGCTTCCTGGATAAGGAGGTCAAAGCCCTTTACAGGAAGCCAGGGCATTTGTGTTTTCTGCCGCAGCTTATCTACCAAATCGGTTTTGCGAGCATCATCGCTGCTGCCAAACAAAAGCTGTTCAGAGCGGGCTCGCAGCGTATCGAAGTTGTCCGGCACCAGCGTGTAAAGTTTTATAGGATCAGCTGTCAGGGTTTTGATAACCTGTTTTTCCCCATTATAGGACTCATTTGATGGATAGGTGCTGTCAAGCGCCTTGGCACGGAGAATATCTTCATTCTGCTGCGTGCCGGGAAACAGCAGTTTATCAAAGACATTCAGGACAGTGGACTGGAAATCCTGTTCGTACTGAGCTTTTCTGTCATCAAGTTCTTTACGCTGAGGATGGGTTTCGGACAGTTCTTTGTCGGCTTTGGTTATCGCATAGACATGCCTGGCCGACTTTTCCAGATTTGCCATCAGGGATTTCTCGCCTGTTAATACCAGAATGTTATTTTTATTCGTGATATTGGCGTAAAATTGCTTTACAACTTCCGGCGGCACTTTGCCATCCGGACTGATAATTAGCATGGCCCGAGATGTTTTTAGGGCAGCTGCGGCCTCATCCATCTCAGGAAGCGGCAGAACTTTTTCGTAGGCTTCCTTTGTGGTAGGCGCGTACATCTCTATAAGACGGTACCTTATCAGTTCATCAACTTTGTTCTGCGGGGCCTTCTCTGCATATCCCTGGAGTTTTTTTGTCAGATTTTCCTGATGATCAAAGTAGCATCTTCCTTCCTGGGTTTGGTGCAGGTACCAGGCGGATTTGTCCAGTTCAAGGAAGGCTTTCTTAAATTCACTGGCCTGATTATTCGGGTCTATCAGACACTCCAGCATTTCACTTTCCAAAAGTCCCTTTACCGAATTAACGGCTGTTGAAAGGCTCGCAGTTAAAAGAAGTGTGCCGACTTGTTTTGCATACTGGTTACCACTGGCAATGTCTATAATCTGAGCATGGGCGCTCTGGGTCGAATCCCAAAGGTCCTTTGCGATGACATCCCGCATTTCCGAAATATCAGCCAGTTTTTCCCGAACATCATGTATCGAGAGGTCAAAGTGCTGGGCACCGATCAGATATATGTCATCATTGCTCTGCCACACCGACTTTAAAAGACGAGAAACCAACTCCATGAGGCCTCGGGTCTGTTTGAACTTTTCATTCTCCTTGAAAAGCGCAACAATGCTTTTAAAACTCGGGTGGAAGGGATAGGTCATTTCAACTTCATTGGCAATAGACTCAGCGCTTCTATCCACTGATTTTGCTTTCGCCGCTTCAGCTAACCGACTGGCGTAAACTGACGCAATATCGGCAATTTCACTTTTATCTGGCAGAGAAACAAATAGCCTTTTTCGGATGATCTCATAGATTTCACTCGATTCAAGATTTACGGGGGTAATACTTATCTCCGCCCGTCCCAATTCCTGAGTGGCATCATCAAGCGCCTTCTGAATCAATTTACCACCAGTGTCGTACGCTGCTTCAAGATCAGAGACGACAATACACACATTCTTTTTTTTGGAAGCAGCCGTGAGCATATTGGAAAACGCCCTGGTGATGACATCAGCAATCGTTCCCTGCCCCAAAACTTGCGTGCTGTAATAATGAAAATACGGGGGCATTTCATCGAGCAAAATCAGAATCGGTTTATCTCCCTCAAACAGTTTCAGCCAGGCGCCCTCATCTGGGGCTTTGGCGCCGGATTCCCAATATTCTTTGAATAATGGTTCCTTGCCTAACTGCCGGGCTATTTCCCCCCACAGATAGGTATGAGGATTGTTACGCCCATTAAAAGCAGCAATTTTCGCAGTGGGAAATCCGCTTTGATGGGGTATTTCACCAATTTTCTGATTCCTTAGTGTTGCATCTTTTGCCAGGAGACCAAAGCCAACCATCAAGTGGGTTTTACCACCACCCATTGCTTGTTTAAGATGAAAAACCGTATCGTTTGATTTGCCGGCAAGACGTGCCATCCCCTTTGTAAGCAGGATTTTCATACCTTCGGTAATAAAAGTCTTTCCAAAATATTCACTTCCGTCTGTATCGTGAATAATTTGGTCTAATTGTTCAATCTGGTCACCGACACTGATTTCCAGAGCATTGGGCTGGAGCTTACAGGCATTGCGAATTGTTTTCATTGTCATCTCCTCTTCTTGTCTATCACTTGCTTCTTCTATTGTAGCTGCCACGGACAGATGGCACTATCTAGCCAGATCAATTTACCCATTTTGTTTTTCTATTATTTTACCAATTCTATTATAAGTATAAATATCACTACTTTAGTTGCTTCTATATAGACATACTCTTTAGTTATTTTATCCAGAAAAATTTTAACACTATCACATTAAACATTAGTTTGAAAAATTTAGGGTCATAATAGCACACTAGCCCATATTAAAAAAACAGAGGGTCAGTTCTTCATTCTTGACATATTAACACTTTGCCAAAAGTTATTACTTGCCTCTGCCTTACCCCCCCAGATTTATTACTTAGTGTACATTAAGTATTTTTTATTGATTTAAAGACATAACAAATTATTGCTCCCGATTTTGTCACATTCGGTCAAAAATGCAAAGAAAAAGTAAATTTATGTTGTTTTTATAATTTAACACCCTCTTACAACATCTTAATATGTATTGTCCATAGGGTAAGGCATCTAGATGACCAGGGGTATAGACCTTTATTAGGTAATACACTTATTTTTATATTGTGTTTTCCTCAGATAATCTTGAGCGCTCCGTTCGTTAAAAGCTTAATTATACCGTTTTCTTATCCTTTCCAAAAACTTGTCAAGAAAAAAGAATATTTTTTTTCGTAACCAGGAACAATCAAGAGGAAACTCACTCAAAATTTAAAGTAGTTGAGAGGAAATGAGAACAACTGAGAGTAACATGAAGTAAAATCATACACCTCATACATCAGCCTTTATAAAATCTTCAAAAAAACATGTGCTATTATTCTGAGCGTCAAGCAAAACCGGATTAAAGTCACCTCAGCGATAGCATTAATAATCTCTCTAAACAACTGAAGAGATTGAAAATTATTCATATGAAATTTTTATTAATAAACTTTTTTATTTATCAAAATGGAAGGAATTAAGATGGAGGAAACAAAATTTTTATCAGATGTAGAAGTAAGTTCACTCTGCAGGATCGGATTAAGCACTTTACGGAACTGGCGCTCACAGGGATGTGGCCCTGCCTATTCAAAATGTGGATCACGTGCTGTTAGGTATGAATTGAAAGATGTATTAGCTTTTATGCGAGAAAATAAAATTATACCCACAAATTAAACAAAGATCGCTCATGGATATTGTGTAAGTAAGCTAAAAATAGGCATTGAGACCCATAAGTGGAATTATAACGGAATTATAACGGGCAAATTATTTCTCATCAGGTACTAAATTGTTTTCATTTTTTAAATGATTGAAATATTTTGCAGCAAAAATAAGTCTCAAAATTCCGATTTTGTTTCCCCCTTTCCCCCTTTCTTTAATCAAGCAAAGGTCAATAGGAGAAAATAGTACGGGTCCTTCTGGAAGCCACAGTAATGCGGGTCGGAAATGAGCGCAGAGAGTCTCTAGTTAAAAATTTTAAAAATTAGCGGAAAATGGAATTACCATATGGAAAATAAAAATAAAGAAGCAACAGAGTATGAAATTAAAGTTAAGAGCAGTCCAACAGAACCAGACTTTGATTGCCCGCCTATTTCAGATGATGAAATAGATAAATACACTTGTGATTATGAGAAAAACCTTAATAATTCGGATCAAAACGTTATTGAAGAATCAACCAGCATTTCAACGGATCATAAAACGAGTCAAGAACCCTTTGATGAAGGGCCTGACTATTCAGAGGAAGAAATTGATCGTTATGTTGAAGATGAAGATTTACGGGAAGAGTATAGAAAAAAAATTGCTGCTAGAGAAGCAGAAGAAAAACAAAAATATCCGGATCTTGAAGAGCAAAAAAAAGAAATAACAGAAAATTTGGTTATTAAGTTTATGAAACTGGCTGAATATGGGGATGGCGTTTTATATAATAAAATGTTTCAAAGCAAATATTGTTTTAATAACAACTGGCAATCCTGGATGGTTTTTAATGGGCATAGGTGGCGTAAAGATATTATGAATGAAGCTCTTATTAGCGTACAGGACATAGCAAACCTTTATGAAAAAACAGCTTTATCTCTAAACGGGACAAGTAAAAAAACCAGCACAGCATTATTTAATAAAGCAACTGGGTTAAGAAAAGACAAAGGCCGTACAGCCTGTTTAAAGTTTGCCCGGTCTTGTGAAGACCCATTAGCTATTACCGGAATGGAACTTGACAGAAAGCCAGAACTGCTTTCTTTTCCAAATGGTGTTATGGATCTTACTACCGGAAAATTTAGAGAAGGTAAACCGAAGGATTATTTATATAAGGGTTGCCGCACGCCTTGGGGGGGTTATAAAGAGCCTTATAATGATCTTGTAGAATTTTTACTTTCTTCTTTGGATGGAGACGAAGAGAAAGTTGCATATTTACAACGCTTGCTTGGTTATTCGCTTTTTGGTGAAGTCGTTGAACAAGTTTTTCCAATATTCACAGGGAGGGGCCGTAATGGTAAAGGTGTATTGGTAGAAACGCTTCTTTATAATTTAGGAGAGCTGGCAGCACCGATACAATCATCAATGTTATTGGATCAAGGTGTTAAAAGATCTGCCGGACCTTCTCCTGACATTATGGCGCTTTATGGTTTAAGAATGGCCTTTGCTTCTGAAACCGACGATAACAGGAGACTATCCTCTGCACAGGTCAAATGGTTTACCGGCAATGATACTATTACTGCCAGAGCCCCACATGATAAAGAAGAAACAACTTTTAATCCTTCACATACGCTAATACTTATCACCAATCATATCCCTTATACTTCTGCTGATGATTTTGCAATGTGGGAAAGAGCGCATATTATAGATTTTCCGCTTTCCTTTGTTGACCGAGAACCCGCAAACAGCAAAGAAAGGTATATGGATAAAAATCTTTTGAAAAAGCTAAAAACTCAAGGACCGGGAATTATGCACTGGCTGGTTGAGGGGTGTTTGATTTGGCAAAAGAAAGTAATAGGCAAAGGGGTCAAATCTGCCATTGACCTTTGCCCTCTTTCCCCTCTTCACTTCATCCAACGTTTTCACCACCCCGCCAAGGCGGGATTTCCGCTACGCTGCAACAGAGCGTCACGCAGAGAAAAGCTGATGTTAAAATCTTATATATAAAAGAACCCTTAATTATTTTTATTTATAAGGTTTACAATAACCTTTATTATCATTTCTTTTTCTTTTGGTTTGCTTTCCGCGATCATTAACGTGAGAGCAACAAGAGCATTGTCACCTATCCGCTTGCTTCCGCCTTTTGTATACAATATGCCATTGGCATCCAGAAACCAAATGAAAAGGAATGCACCGATCCTTTTATTACCATCAGTAAAAGAATGGTTTTTTACAACAAAATACAAGAGGTGCGCTGCCTTTTCCTCTATGCTTGGATAAAGCTCCTTACTGCCGAATGTTTGATTAATAGCACCAAGAGAACTTTTAAACGACTTGTCTTTCTCAATCCCGAAAAGTCCAATCGGCTGGCCCCTCTTCCTTGACTGTTCCCCCAGTGTATTAATCGCTTTTCGTGCTTCTTCGTAGGTAATAACAAAATATTTCTTTTTAGTTGTTTTGGATATTTTTAAACTCTGATGGTCATACTGATCAAGAATTGATAATGCATGTGAATAGTCTGTTATCACATTGAGCAACCCCGAAGCTTCTGCCTTATCCAGCTCCTTTCGATCCACAAGACGGCCCATAAATTTTACAGCTTCCTGCAGTTCCTCAAAACGGGCATTTTGTTCTTTGAGCCGTTTTTCGTTTATTGAATAACCTTTAACAAGGTGATCTTTTAAAACCTGGCTGGCCCAGATACGAAACTGGGTTCCGCGTTGAGACTTTACCCGATAACCAACTGAGATGATAACATCAAGGTTATAATAATCAATCTGACGTTCAACCTGGCGTTTACCCTCAGTTTGAACTGTCCGGAATTTCCGGATAGTTCGACCTCGTTGTAATTCCTTCTCTTTATATACGTTTTTAATATGTTCAGATATGGTACGCCTATCCTTATCAAAAAGTTGGCACATCTGGGCCTGGCTCAGCCAAACAGTTTCCTGCTGCAGCTTAACATCCAGGGCCGTTTTACCGCCTTTTGAACTGTAAATTATAATTTCGCCTTTTTGATTATTTTCCATTTTTCTCTCATAAAAGCCCTAATGGTTCAAACAAAAGGGATCGGGTCTACCTTTGACCATTACCTTTTTTCAACTCTAACTAATAAAGATGTATTAAAATATTAGAATGTCTAATATGCAAGTATTATTTGATTAAAGTCTTCTCTTGACAAAAAATAAATATTTCATTAATTTTTTATAAGCGGATAAATCCTATAATGTGCCTCTGGTGCTCCCTTCCATCGGCTGGCAATGAGCCAGAGGACATAGGCGTTATAGGGGCCGCTTTTTTTATTGTCCAAATTTTATTTACCGTCTCAATAATAGGATGCATTTTTGCTTTTGGATCATATACAGTAAAAAGAAAATATTTTGAAAGGAATGCGTTGAAAAGACGTTGAACTTTTGCAATCACCTTTAACACTACTCCCCCTCAAATATAAAATATGTATCAAATTGTTCTTATTCATAATATTAAAATTATTTCTAATGGGTTCACCTTTTGATTAGAGGCTTAAAAGCCAGACCCGGAAAAAGCGATATCGCATATAGCGGATAGTTACAGATATTGCCATTGTGCTTTAGGTTTAAAAGAGAAGTGCGTGACAAGAACCTTGGCGAAAACTGAACTTCATAAGATCTGAGACTTTTGCTTCTTGGGTTGATACCGGATTTTACTTCCAAAGGAAAAACTTCATCCTCGTGCTGGATGAGAAAGTCAACCTCTGCCTTTCCACCTGAACTTTTCCAGTAGTACAGCTCATAATCGTAATGAGAGCAAAGCTGCTGTGCCACATAATTTTCAACGAATGCACCCTGAAATTCATTAAAAAGCCTTTCTCCTTTTACCACAAGCTCGACAGGGATATTTGACATTGCTCCGAGAATACCGATATCAAGAACAAACACCTTGAATACTTCTTTACTTGCATATCCCTTTAATGGCAGTTTTGCTGTAGATACATGATATGATTTCATTATTAGACCTGTATCCTCCAGCCACTGAAGTGCACTTTCGTATTCACGTGCCCGCGCACTCTTTTTTACCGCAGAAAACACAAATTTTTTATTCTCTCTTGCAAGTTGTGAAGGAAGCGAATTCCAGATGAGAGATAACTTTGGAATATCGGAAACAGGCGCATGCTTTGAAAAATCAAGAATAAAAGAATCGATAATCTCTTTCTGGATTTCTCTGACGCCCTGCAAATCACCCGAACCCATAAAATGCTTAACCGCCTCCGGCATCCCCCCGATAAAAAAATAATTCCTAAGACAAGCCATCAACTCGGCATGGAAAGGTAAGGCATAAGGCATAAACACTTCTGTGGTATCTATCATTTCACGAAGGCCTGAATGACCGGCAGCGCTAAGAAATTCCATAAATGTCATGGGATACAGGTCAAGGAAATTAACCTTCCCAACAGGAAACGATTTTGTCCCGGAAAGTTTTACTCCAAGAAGTGACCCTGCGGCAGCGACGTGATACTGAGGTGCATTTTCACAAAAATATTTCAGGGAGTTAAGCGCATGATTAGATGCCTGTATCTCATCAAATATAATTAAATGCTGCGCTGGTTTTATTTCCCAACCTTGTAACCGGGAAAGATCAGTGAGAATCCTGGATGGATCCAGATTTCTCTTAAAAATATCATCCAAATCAGGAGTTGCTTCAAAATCAAAATATGCAATTTTCTCATATTCATGTGATCCAAAGTCTTTGAGAATATATGTTTTACCAACCTGGCGTGCACCCCTCAGGATCAGCGGTTTACGCCTGCTGGATATTTTCCATTTTGTAAGTTTTTGATATATATCACGTTTCATAGTATGAATATGTATTATTTAGTTACCGTTGTCAAGTTTTAAGTCCTAATTATGTGATTAGAATCACATTATTGGGACGTATTATGTGATGATTATCACAATTATAGCCTTATAGCTTAACTCACGCCCTGATAAAAGGGGGCTAAATTTGACCTTTGGCCTCTTTATCCCTCTTCTCTCGCAGAGCCCGCAGAGTTTTGGAGAAAAATATAAATCAAAACTATATTCACCACCCCGCCAAGGCGGGATTTCCGCTACCTTTCGACTTGGCTCAAGACAGGCGCTACAACAGAGCGTCACGCAGAGGACTGCGTGGTGTTATTTGTTTAAAAACTTTCAAGATATAACTTCTTTCATCATTTTCTTTGTTCGCCCCAAAGCAAACGATGCAAAAGAAAAGGCGCCCTTTGCCCGGTCCCGGTCGGAAGCATGCCGCGCATATGACAAACCTTGGTGCGAAGTCTAGCGTGAGTTTATTATAAGATAACAATTTAGTGTAGAGACAAAAGCCGTAACTTGTTGAAATATAACATGTTACGGCTTTTTTTTGCCCCATTTTCTATGTATACACTGATAATGTTTATATATTACTTGACAAATCCTTTCTATATATGTATTATGTTGACATATTACAATAAGGTATACACCAATATGGAGGTTTTATGGCTACTATTCAAGCTAAGAAATCCCGGGGACATAAATACTGGTATATCGTTGAATCAAGGCGTGTAAATGGCAAGCCGAGGCCTATTGTTTTGGCTTATCTCGGCAAGGCCGACGATCTGTTGAAACGCTTGCAGGGAATTACTCAGGGGGTTCGGCTTAAATCCTATTCCCATGGTGCTGTTGCAGCACTGTTAAATGTTGCTGATAAATTAGATGTTTGCAGTTTAATCAATCAGCATATTAAGTCTTCACGCTCCTACTGGCCTGAAAAACCAACCAGAAATAACCTGACTGCCGGAATTTCTTTTTTAATGGCTGCTATTGGCAGGGTAAGCATGCCGACAAGTAAAAGAGGCTGGTGGAATTGGGCAAAGACAACCAGCCTTGAATATTTACTTAAATGTAATTTGAGCAAAATAGACAGCCAGCATTTTTGGGATTTAATGGACAGCCTCCCTGTGGATGCAATTGAAAAGGTTGAAAACGAATTACTAAAAAGAGTCTTTGATATCTACAAACCGGAAAGTGATACTTTGTTTTTTGACACCACTAATTTTTTCACTTATATCAACACCACTAATACTCGTTGCAGTGTTGCTCAACGGGGAAAAAACAAACAAAAAAAATATGATCTCCGGCAGGTTGGACTGGCTATGGTAGTTACGCGCCAGGACTTAATTCCACTGCTGCATCTTACTTATCAAGGTAACATAAATGATACAAAGGTTTTTGCAGAGATTATTGGCAAAATTAAAATCAGGCTCATTTCATTAGATTTGGATGTTGAAAAGCATACCGTAGTTTTTGATCGAGGAAATAATTCCAGGAAAAATCTGGCTGCGGTTGAAGAATTGAAACTGCACTATGTCGGTGCTCTGACACCTTATCATCATAAGGATTTAATAACAGACGCTATTGATAAGTTTCAAGATTATGATCTTGATGGTACCGAAATACAAGTTTATCGAGACAGACGAGTCATATGGGAAAACGAAAGAACCGTGATTGTTTTTATTTCTGAGAAATTGAAGGCGGGACAGATCCGGGGAGTTTATCAGGCTTTGGAGAAAAAAGAAAAACAACTCAGGCAATTGCAAACACAATTGCGCAATCCAAGGTCAAAACAACGAGATAAAGAACAGCTTGAAAATAAGATACTTGATATTCTCAAAGGTCAATATATGAATAATCTTATTAACTGGTCTCTGGAAGAAAAACTACAAGGTCTGTTCGATATTCAATTCTCAGTTGATCATCAAAAACTCAAAGAAATCGAAGATAATCTGGGTTTTAGAATCATTATGACAGACCGTCATCATTGGAACACAGCTGATATTATTAAAGCATATTATGGCCAGGCAAAGATTGAAAATGCTTTTAAAGACCTGAAAAATCCCTGTCATCTCGCACTGAAACCACAGTTTCACTGGACAGACCAGAAAATCAGGGTTCATTATTTCATATGTGTCATGGGATATTTATTGTCTGCAATTTTGTTGCGACAGGTCAGGGAGAAAACCGAATTTAAAGGCTGTCTTGATTCTCTTTTGAATATATTATGTAACATACGTCTGGCAACCTTACTGGAGGAGTCTAATACAAGGGGCAGGGTTAAAGCTGTGTATAAACTGGAAGAGATGAGTAAAGAAGAAAAATCAATTTTACAGGCGCTTGAAGTTGAGGATTTGCACAATAATCGCCCCAAGCTCAACGGGGTTGGTGTATACAAATGATTTTCACTAAAACTAACGTAATTTTAAAGAGTTAAGGCGTATTGGACCTTGATGTATAATAAACTCACGCTAGCGGAATGTATCTAAAATAATCCAATTTAATTGCCGAGAGACCCCGCAGCTTTTTGCGTGGAGGATCATTCCACCGGAATCCCCTCGTTTGATATTTTTTTGTGGTCGGCGGCACGAACTCATCCCGATCTGTCGGGACTCAAACATGCGCCGCCTTAATCCCCAAAAAAACCTCACCCTTCGGCACGGTCAACATGGGATTTTTAAAACCATAAAGGCAAAAACCTTATTCACCGCCCCGCCAAGGCGGGATTTCCGCTACGCTACAACAGAGCGGCATGCGGAGGTTTGCGTCCCGATAAATCGGAACTTCGAAGGACAGGCGGATGATAAGATCTGATAGATAAAATTAAACATAACTAATTTAAATTAAAAAAAGACTTGAAATATGTCAGATATGACATATAATATTACTATGAAAGCAGAAGAAAAACCAATTGTATGGCTATATGGTGAAATTAAAACACCACCTTTTTCATTGCCCTCCAGATTAGAAACTGGATATTTACTACGAAAACTTCAAATGGGGCATAATCTAACAATGCCGTCTTCACGTCCAATGCCTTCAATTGGGAAAGGATGCCATGAACTTAGAGTCAATGATGAAGATATAACCTGGCAGAATAATATACCATATTTATATTGATGCAATTATCATTCTTGATGTATTCAGCAAAAAAACAAGCAAGACACCAAAAGCAGTTGTTGATGTTTGCAAGCAAAAAATAAAAAACTACGAATCAATTAAATAGGCAGAGAGGTATTTAAAATGGATACAAAGAGAAAAAAGAAATTGGAAGCTAAAGGCTGGAAAGTCGGTTCTGCCCAGGACTTCTTAAATATAAGTGAAGAAGAGATGGCCCTGATCGAGCTTAAAATTTCACTCGGTGATACTCTGCAGAACAGACGCAAACAGAAAAAAATGCCTCAATCTCAATTAGCAAAACAGCTTCATTCCAGCCAATCCAGAATTGCAAAGATGGAAACAGGTGACCCTTCTGTTTCTCTTGACCTTTTATTTAAATCGCTCTTCTCTTTAGGCATTTCTAAAAATGAACTGGCCAAAGTAATTGCCTGATATCCCAAACCTAAACATAAATTGGAGAAATCATGGTTCGAATACCAACCCATCGGAAGCCCACACATCCCGGCGAAATGCTTTTAGAGGAATTCATAACACCTATGGGTATCACCCAGAGAGTATTATCAACGGCTATAGTAATGGTAACGGCCCTGCAGGGAATCCCCTCCCCTGCGGTAAACATCAAGGCGTGAACTTCCGGTTATAAGAAATTTATATTTTTTTCAGTTTATCATACTCACCCTTTATCAGGGTTTTCCACTTATTATATTTATGGATCTCATCAAAAATAAGAAACTCAGCAGAACCAGACCAGTCCGATGCGATTATCTTTTTCCTGAACTGCCAAATCAGTAATATATCGTTTTTTAAGCATAATATGCTCTCCCCCGGGACTTTTAAAATTCGGTTTTTTTTGCTTAAAAGCAAATATTATAGCTACTTATTTTGCTTACAGGCAAAAATATCAAGGGGAAACAATTAGACTAATTAGGGACACTTCCCTATTAAATCGTAAAACGATTTGTCAGTTGCTTGTTGTCAATGGTCAGTCGCAAAAAACGAACCCATTACGCTGACCCCGTTTTCTGCGTTTCCCATACTGATGCCACCCTGATTATCTTGCAAGGCGGAAACCAAAATTGTTCCACAAAACCTCGGGATTGTAGTTGATACGATTGGAAGACCTGCATTCTTTGGCAAGAGAGTACCAGCTGCCCCCGCGAATCACATTAAGTGAGCCGCTGACAGGACCGGTGGGGTCTGTTGTATTGTCAGATAAATAGTAGTCGTATTTATAAAAATCATTTACCCACTCCCATACATTTCCTGTCATATCATACAGTCCCCAAAGATTGGGATTTTTCTGCCCTACCGGATGGCTTCCTTCGGCGATACTGCGTGAATTTTCCGTATACCAGGCAATATCATCAAGGCAGGTGGCATTATCTCCGCACTCCCACCGGGTGGTGGTTTCTGCTCTTGCTGCATACTCCCATTCGGCTTCGGTAGGAAGCCGGTAACTCAAGTCCGTCAAATTGTTTAGTTCCTCAATAAAAACCTGAATATCTTTCCATGAAACAGTGTCAACCGGCCAATTATCCCCGCAGGAATCAAAATCGGAGGGATTGCTTCCCATCACAGCTTCCCACTGGTCCTGGGTTACTTCGTATTTACTAATTTCAAATGAAGAAATCGTTACGCCGTGCTGTGGACTTTCATCCGAATCACATTCCGTATCCTCTGGTGTACATCCCATTAAAAAGGTGCCGCCGGAAATAGAAACCATGTTGTCATTTATGCTTTTGATAATGTCTAAAACTTCCTCAGTTGCTGTTGCAGTAAAATCAATTCCTGTCGTATCACCGGGTACGGTTATGTTTTGGCTTGCAGGATCAAAGATATAACCTTTTCTACCTGGTGTAATCGTATAATTGCCGTTTGTAAGAAATCCGAAGCTGTAACTTCCATCTGATAAGGTTGTAGTTGTGACAGAGTTATAACTGAAAGTTGTGTTTGAGAGAAAAGGTGGTGTATCCTTTCCGGG
>CAYLYF010000055.1:0-26944 GCA_964387595.1 uncultured Thermodesulfobacteriota bacterium
TTTGGGCGACCGGCCACTTAAAGAGGAACCCGGAAGTAACCACTTCCGGGCCGTATGCTGCTTACTGCAGAAGTTTGATACCCCGGCTGAATCCCTATGCCAAGTCTGACAATAGAAAATGGAGCGCATCTCTTTTCTGGTATGAAAATCGCGAACAATACTTCATCTTAATGGTTGTATCAATATTTGTTGCAATCATATTTAGGTTAAGGTAACTTATTTCAGGATTGTTACGGGAAAATTGATAATGGTTATACTATAGAAAATTATAATATTGAATACAGCAAAAAGAAATACAGATTTTTGTAAAGAGGAGACCTCTTCTGCTTTGTCAAATCACTCTGCCAGAAACAGGAGCAAAGCAGAAGTATATGTTGAAACGAATAACGGTAAACAGGTCTTATTTAAGGATTATAGCGGACGTAATATCCTGACAAGAATTATTTATGGCCGATATACCCTGCGCCGTGAAGCGCAGGCATATGAACGTCTCAAGGGGTCTGTGGGCATTCCTCAATGCTTTGGTCTTGATGGAAAAGATGTTCTGGCGATGGAGTATATAAAGGGACAGCCATTAAGCTGTTTTGAGTACGGTAAAGTTCCGGAAACTGTTTTTTTAAAGCTTGAAAAAATAATATTTTCCATGCATGCAAGAGGGGTTGTCAACGGAGATATCCATCGTTCTAATGTTCTGATTACTCCGGACGGGGATGTTTATCTGATTGATTTTGCAAGTGCTCTTTTTGCTGACAGGGCGGATGCTCCGAGTCCTCTTTATAACGGGATCAGGAGTCTTGACCTGCATGCTTTTGAACGGATGAAAGCCAGGTATCTTTGCCTGGATTTGCCGGTAGCAAAAGGTTTCTTTGGGTTTTGTTATACTGTCTGTGTTACCGTGAAAAAAATTAAAAAGATTAAAAGAATAAAAAGATTTAAAAGAAGAATATTTTGAAATTTATGAAAAGTAAAAATTTTTTTTTGCTCATTCTTTTTTTTCTTTTCCCCTTGTTTTTTTCCGCCTGTTTTTTTCTGCCACCGATAAAAGAAAAACCGTTTTTTTTCACCTCCAAAGACAAGTCTCCAAAACGGGTTGTGATTCTGCCATTTTCCAACCGGACCCAAAAAAAGGAGATCGAAGTTAAAATGCGAAAAAGTTTTTATAATCATTTCAGCTCAAAAAATTATTATGATATTGAACTGTATGAAGTAGATAATTCTATTAAATCTCTGGAAAAGTTTTATGAAAAACCATGGTCAGAGCTGCCTGCCTCAGAAATCGGAAAGTTTTTTAATGCGGATTTTATTATTTATGGAGAAGTTAATGTCTTTAGAAGGATATTTCTGCTTTTGTATTCACAGATGACGCTTTCGGTTGAAGTGAAGATGGTAGATGCTGTGAGCGGTCAGGCGGTTTTTTCTGAAGTAGTTGTCAGAAGTCTTGTAAGCGGGGATATTCCCATTAATCCCTTTTCAATTTTTTCAGCAACGGTCCGGTCAGGGTTAAATATAAAAGAAAAAAGAGTAATTGTTCTTGCGGATAAGGTATCAAGAGCCTTTGCTGAAAAAATTCCCGAGCCGCAGTATCCTCCGGGAAAGTCTTTTTGTGTTGATGTGCAGGTGGCCTCATTTTCTAAAAAAGATCGTGCGCTACGGATAGTTAAAGAATTTTCTGAAAAAGGAGTTGGATTGAGGATTGAAAAGGTTATGCTTAAGGGAATGGTATGGTATCGCGTTCTCGCCGGGCCCTATATTCAGAAAGAAGCAGAAAAGACAAGGGAAATGATTGTTTCAGCTTCCGCGTTTTCTCCGATTCTTATTCACCATTAGTCTCCGTCGGCCTTTAACAGGATTAATTGTTTTACTTTTTTGACGGGTAATAATATTATTGAGATTATTTTTATTTGATTTATAGCGGTAATCAAAGTATAAGTAGTAATTTTTTATTTTATATTTTTTCAGATAAAGGATTTTTTTTAACCGAAAGAAATTATTTAACAATACCTTCATTAATAAAGTATCAACAGCAGGATGCATATGAAGACAGCAATTATCGGAGCCGGAAGAAACAGAAATGGTATTGGAAAATACATTGCCAGATATCTGCATAAAAACGGAGCATCCGTCTCCTCGGTGCTTGGTACCACTAAAAAGACAGCGATGCTTGCGGCTGAGGATTTAGGTGAATATGGTATAGATGCAGCATCATATACTGATTTTGATAAAATGCTAAAGCTGGAACAGCCTGATGCCGTGGTCATTGCCTCACCGCCTGAGACGCACCATGCCTTTCTGGTCAGGTGTATTGAATACGGGGTGCATATTTTTTGTGAAAAACCTTTTGTTACTCCGGAGGGTAAAGGGGTAACAGGGAGGATTGCAGCATTGCTTAAGGTTGCTGAAGAAAAAGGCCTTGTTGTTGCGATGAACTCTCAGTGGCCATTTTCTCTGCCCTATTATGAGAATCTTTGCGGGCCGGTTGTAAGGGAAGCACTGAAGACATTTTTCATCAGGCTGTCACCGTCATGCTCCGGAAAAGAGATGATCCTTGACTCTGTGCCTCACGCACTGAGCCTTCTTTATCAGGTTTGTGGGGATGGGGAACTGACCGGTCTTGTGATAGATGTGCATGGAGAGCGAATGGATATTTCGTTTCAGTATGTCTTTTCCGGGGGTACGGTACATACAGTCATTGCTCTTGTTAAAGAAGAATCACAGCCCCGGGTTTTTTCCTTCGGGTTTAATGATGCTATCGTTACCCGGGTGCTCGATCCGGATTCCTATGCTGTTTCTTTTAAGTATGGCTCTCGCATTCTGAACATACCGGATCCCCTTGAATTATCGGTTCAGGATTTTCTTTCTGCAGAAAAAGACAGACGGGATCCCAGGGTCGGAAGAGATCCTATTTGTGCAACCCAGCATATGCTTGATATAATATATCGGGAATGTTCTTATCCGCACCGGAAAGTACTTAAAAGCAGAGAATATGATTTCAGTGCAAAACTGAGACAGTCCAGGATAATCGACCGGCTTAAAACTTATATCACCTGGCAGCGGAAAAACCGCTCTTCAAAAAAAGGTGTTAAATGCCCTGATATTGCTCCGGTTTCCATAAATCTTGATCTGACATCTGCTTGTAATTTTGCCTGTCCCCATTGTGTTGATTCCGGGATTATTAATGTGGGCGGGAGTCTTGAGACAGAGGAGATAAAAAACTCTCTGGATGTTTTGTGTTCACGGGGGCTGCTGTCTGTTATTCTGATTGGCGGCGGTGAGCCTACACTGCATAGAGACTTTGAAACGATTGTGTCCTACATAAAGGAAAAGGGGCTTCAGCTGGGAATCGTCACAAACGGGTCACGGCTTGATAAAATAAAAAAGGCTGCATTGCTGCTTGAAAAAGGGGACTGGTTACGGCTTTCACTTGATGCTGCCCGGCAGGAAACCTTTCGAAAAATGCACTGTCCGAAAATAGATATTTCTCTGGAAACTATTTTAAACAACGCAAAAATGATCAAAGCGTTAAATCCCGAGATTTCACTCGGGTATTCGTTTGTGATCGTCTGGAAGGGGGTTGTCGTACAGGGTAATGAGCTTACTTCCAATATGGAAGAGGTTTCTGAGGCTGTGTATACAGCAAAAAAATACGGCTTTGACTTTGTGTCCTTTAAGCCCTGTCTGGTACGGCTTGAAGATACCCATAAAGAATCTCTGCTTGACAGCGAAGATGCGGAACAGGAACAGGAACTTGAACGTGCCATAAAAAAATGTCTGGACCAGGCTGAGGCGGCTGCGAAGGGTTCTCTTAAGATTCTGCAAAGCGTTAACCTAAAGGCGATGATGGATAACACGGTGGCTTGTCTGAAACAGCAGCCCCCGGTCTGTCATATGCAGCTTTTTAATACGGTTCTTTCACCTGCCGGAATATTTCACTGTCCTGCATTCAGGGGGGTTGGCAAGGCAAGGGTGGCGGATGCGGATGGGTATGCCTCAGAAAAGAGGCTGAATCTTACCCTCGGCAATACCTGTGCGTCACTTTCTACGTTCAAGGCAGACGAAGAATGCAGTGCGGTCGGCTGTTTTTATCACCATGTTAACTGGTGGATAGATGGTTTTATCCGATCAGACAAAGACGTTGATACTCTTGAAATAGTGGAAAACGATAATTTCTTTTTATAGCGGCCTCTCATGGTTTTTAACAGAATATGCATACTTCACCTGAATCAGATCGGTGACCTTATCTTCTCCTTTCCCCTTTTAAAGGCGCTGCGTGATGCGTTCCCCGGAGCGGTTATTCATTCAGTCGTGAAACCCTACCTGAAGGAATTGCTTTCCTGCACATCCTATGCTGATGAGATAATGCTTCGGACGGGTGGAACAGCAGCAAAAGTGAAACTGTTCAGGACGATCAGAAATAATCAATATGACCTGGTTATCTCTCTTTCACGATCTCAGGAATGTCTTGCGCTTGCAGCGTTGTCCGGTGCCCGGGTAAAGGCAGGATTCCCGCCCGTGCTCTGGAGCCTCGGGTTTAATGTCAGAGATGCCATTGAGGGCCATAACTGCTGGTATAATAATGCCAAGCTCTTAAAACAGCTGGGTATTCCTGTTGAAAAGGATGATTATGTGGGTCTTTTACAGGCAAACGAAGACGTGTCTGATCTTGGTCTGCCGGAACGGTTTGCGGTTATCTCTCCGGGAGCTTCAAAAAAAAGGCTGACCAAGGCATGGGATCCGGAAAGATTTGCTGACCTTATTATCCAGCTTTATAAAAGGTATGGTCTTGTTTCTGTGCTTGTGGGGAGTAAAGACAATGAAAGTCTGAACCGGCTTATTCTTGAGGAGGTTAATGGAAAAGCGGAAAACCGAAGTATGGATTTTATTGATCTGACCGGAAAGATCAGCCTGAAAAAGCTTGCTGCGGTTCTTAAAAAGGCCCGCCTTTTTGTGGGCATTGATTCGGGAGTTATGCATATGGCTTCTTCGATTGATATCCCGGTGATCGGACTTTTCGGACCCACTGACCCGAAGTATGTGGGTCCGCAAAACAAAAAAAGTGTTGTTGTGAGAGATGAAACTCTTGACTGTGTCCCCTGTTATCTGAAAGATTGTGACCATAAAAACTGTATGATGAATCTTTCTGTAAATAGTGTTCTTAGTGCCTGTGAAAAGTTTTCAAGTGATTTTTTATAGATAAGAGGATTTATGCGTATTTTAATTGTTGAAGATGATAAGGGGGTGTCCCGTTTTATAAGGAAGGGCCTTTCTGAAGAAGGGTTTAGTGCTGATGCTGTTTTTGACGGAGAAGAAGGCCTGTATATGGCAACAACAGAGACTTATGATCTTGTTATCCTTGACATTATGCTTCCTGAATTGAGCGGGTTTGAGGTCTTAAAAGGTATCAGAAAGAAGGGGGTGCTGACGCCCGTTGTTTTTCTCACTGCAAAAGATGAAAAAGAGGATATCATTCACGGTCTTGACCTCGGGGCGGATGATTATCTGGTAAAACCTTTTGCTTTTCCCGAACTGCTTGCAAGGATAAGGGCTGTGCTCCGGCGGGGTCAAAAAGATGTTGAGATGTCAAAGCTGTGTGTCGGGGATCTTATGTTGAATCTTATTGACAGGACTGCTGTCCGCAGTGATAAAGATATTGAGCTTGCCGGCAAGGAGTTCATGCTGCTTGAATATCTCATGAGAAATGCTGGACAGGTCCTTACCCGGACCATGATACTGGACAAAGTGTGGGGGTATAATTTTGATACCGCAAGCAACCTTATTGATGTGCATATCAACAGACTGCGAAGTAAGATGGATAAGGGCTTTGACTCAAATCTGATACATACCATTAAAGGTGTCGGTTATGTTCTTAAGGTTAAATAAATTTTTCAGCAGGCTTGATGTTAAGTTAACCACTTCTTATACGCTGATCCTTCTGGTTCTGGCAGTTTTTTTATGCTCTTTTTTTTATTACCGGCTGGAGCACAATCTTGGAAAACAGGTGGACAGAATGCTTCGGGATGAATTAAATGAATTCATGTCTGAAATAAAAGAAGAGCTGAAAAAGGGGGGGACCATTATCCATGGCTGTGAGGCGTTTGAAGAGGGTATCTCTAAACGAAAATATTTCCCGCTTTATTTTAGACTGTTAAATTCATCAGGCGGTATTGTTTTTCAAGCGGCACATATAAAAGATCTTTCTTTTCCTTCATATAAAAAAAAGGAGTCTTTTTACAGGTTTAAACCGCCGGGCAGCGCCGTATTTTTTCGGATCTATGAAAAAGCCGTTAATATAAATGATGATGAAGTCTTTATTTTTCAGTTGGCAACTGAAATGAAACAGGCTGAAAACCTCCTGGAAAATTTTCTGCAAAATATTTTTAGAGCCATCCCCGCTATTTTGTTTTTAAGTATTGTCTGCGGGATATATGTTTCACGTAAGCCCCGAATGATCATCAGGAATATAACTTCTGTTGCAAAAAAGATAACCTCGCAAAACATGAACCAACGGCTTGAAGTGCCTATTGCCGATGATGAGGTGCGAGACCTTATCGTTACTATAAATGAAATGATGAACCGGCTTGAAAGATCATTTAAGCATACCCGGCAGTTTACAGCGGATGTGTCACATGAACTTAGAAACCCGCTTTTTGCGCTTAAAGGGGAGATGGAAGTTATCCTTTCTCAGAAAAGGGGCGCTCATGAATACAGGGAGGCAATATATGAGTGTCATGAGCGGGTTGATTTTCTGATTAAAACGGCAAATGATCTTTTTATGATTTCCCGTTTTGATGAAAACAAGATCCAGATGGAACTTGATTATCTAAATATCAATGATGTTGTTCAGAATGTATATGACCTTTTTCTCCCCATGGCGGAGGAAAAGAATATAGCGCTTACCGTTGATCTTACTGGTGGGATTACGCTTCTTGCGGACAACATAAAACTTTCCCAGGTGGTCAGTAATCTTGTGGACAACGCCATAAAATTTACCCTGCCAAACGGCAGGATCGATATAAGTGCAGTTAGAAAAAATAATGAGGTGGAACTCCGGGTTAAAGATAATGGCGAGGGTATCCCGGAAGGTAAAATGGACAGGATCTTTGACCGCTTTTATCAGGTGGATGCCTCCCGTTCCGGTCAGAAGGGAACGGGTCTGGGGCTTCAGATATGTAAAAGAATAATTGAGGCGCACAACGGCCGGATCAGGGTTGAAAAAAACAGGGACAAGGGGGCTACCTTTATTGTTTGGCTTCCTGTGAACGAATAGTTTTAATTATGCCAGGCGGCGTTTTCTTTTTTCAATTGTTTTTTTATGTATCTGTTCCCGCCGCCGACAATCAGACCAAACCAGAACTCGTCTCCATCCTTGACCATGGTTTTCAGGCCCTTCGGGAAATCCTGAACCCACTGGATGCGCTTTTTGTTAAGATAGATATTGGGCGTCTTAAATTTTTTGCCTTGAATCGTACCTTCTGCATAAACATTTTTACTGAACGCATAGCCATACTTCTCCGACATGAACTCAATAAAGGCAGCAACAGTCATTTTTCCGGGTATTTCAATGGTTTCCCCGTCTTTTTTGGTTGCGCCGAGAACGGTAGTGAAATATTTGCAGATTACTTTTGCTTTTGCCATTTTTTTTCTCCAGGTTTTTCTTTCTTTTGGGTAAAGCTAAAACAGGATAATAGCTGTTTTCAATATTGTCAATTCATAATTTCTTTTGTACTGATCCGGGAAATCCCGCAAAGCTTTTTTCGTTTACGCCGCATATGCGGCGTAAGGCCTTTTTAAGGCGGACCTGAATTTCGGTATTTTTATCTTATGGTTTGATGGAATTTTAATGTGTAGCGTACAACTTTTTTTATTAAAATGTTGACATATCAAATATTTATATGCTAAAAATGTAATTTTAAAAAGTAAAACATAACTAAGACTAAACGGTTTTCCGAGCCTCGAAAATCGAGGCCGAAAAGGCTGGAAGAAAAATTTTCAGCCCGCCATGTTTGCAAAGGAAGCCTGAAGGGAATAGCTGTATTCTCTTCAGGCTTTTTTTATTTGTATACAGACTAAAGGGTAAATTTAAAAAATAATTTATATTTTTAAAAGTGAAAGGAGGTTAGGTTAAACTGCTCTTTCTAATCCCTGGAAGGGAAAGAAGGAATTAATTTGAGTTGAGTTTATCATTGTTGTTATCGTTTCGAAAGGAGGAAACATTGTTATGAGTAATGGTAAAGTATTGTTGTTTAATCACGAAAAATGCGCCGGTTGCAGAAGCTGTGTTGTCGGTTGCTCCCTTTACCACGATGGTGAGTGTGGTAAAGTGTTGTCGCGTGTAGCCGTAGTCAGAAACGAAAGATTCGGAGAATCTTTTCCAGTAGGTTGTGATGCGTGTTCAGATGCGCCTTGTGCTGCAGTATGCCCGACAGGTGCGTGTGCAATGGACCATGAAGCAGGAATTACAAAGATTGATGCGAATAAATGCATCGGATGTAAAGAATGTGCTATGGCCTGTCCTTTTGGTGCAATTAATATGCATTATAAGACAGGTAAAGCTTTTAAATGCGATCTTTGCGAAGGCCGTGAAGAAGGACCCGTATGTGCTGACTGGTGCCCGGGCGGGGCAATCACATATGAACTGCCGAACGTAGCTTTAAAAGTTAAACGCAGAGATAAACTGACCGAAAGATTAAAAGCCGCTAAAGTTGGAGAGGAGGGTTAAGCTATGAACGGATGGGCAGGACAACGACTTAGAGTCGATCTTACAACTGGTGAAATCACAAAAGAGCCGCTTTCATTTGAGTATAGAAAAAAATGGATTGGTGGTCGTGGTTTTAACTCCGAAGTTATTTATAATGAAGTTCCACCAAGTCTGGATCCATATGATCCAAAGGCAAGAGTATGTTTTGGCGTGGGTCCCATGAGTGGATCGGCAGCTCCTTCAACCGGCCGTGTAACCGTTACCGCAAAAAGTCCGCTGACCGGCGGTTTTGGTGACGCGAACATGGGGGGTCATTGGGGAGCAGAAGTTAAGTATGCAGGATATGATCAGATCATTGTTCAGGGCCGGGCAAAAAAACCCGTATATATCTGGATCGATGATGACAAGGTAGAGCTTCGCGATGCAGGTCATCTTTGGGGTAAATTTCCCAGAGAAGCTGACCAGATGATCAAAGAAGAGCTGGGTGATGAAGACATCCATATCATGATGATCGGACCGGCGGGTGAGAACATGGTTCGTTTCGCATGTACCTTTAATGATGTCTGGAGAGCAGCCGGCCGTACAGGTACAGGCGGTGTTCTCGGTTCAAAGAACCTGAAAGCAATCGCCACCCGCGGTTCAGGAACGGTTAAAGTTGCAGATCCTAAAAAACTGATGGACGTATGCAACAGACTTCGCCAGGCATTCAAAAACGATCCGATGAAGATGGGTCTTTATGAATTTGGTAGTTTATGCCTGATCAATGTGGCGAACCGTGACGGATGGTTTCCGTGGAAAAACTTTCAGGGCGGAGCGCATCCTGATGCAAACAACCTGTCCGGTGAAACTCATGCTGCAACCGTTCTGAAACATCGTGAAGGATGCTACGCATGTCCTATTTGCTGCGGACGTTTTACCCAGATCAAGGACGGAAAATATGCCGGTGAAGAATTCGGCGGTCCTGAGTATGAACATGCTGTTCCCACAGGCCCCCGTGTCGGTATCATTGATGATGCCAATGACATCTGGCATAACTGCTGTCTGACAAATGACTATGGTATGGATGCTATTGAATGTGGCGGAACAATTGCCGCAGCCATGGAATGGTACCAGAGAGGTCTGATCACAACAAAAGATACCGGCGGACTTGAGCTTGAATGGGGTAATGCAGAAGTGGTTGCCACTCTGATCGAACAGATCGGACAGCGTAAGGGCTTTGGAAATATCCTGGCAGAAGGTGCTGACAGAGCTTCAGATAAGCTCGGACTGGGCGATGAAGGACATTACTACACCATTACCACACGTGGTATGACCCTTCCGGGTGATGACCCCCGTGGTTTGGGTTTCGGTTATGGTCTTTCTTTCTCAGTGGGTACCCGTGGCGGATGTGATCATCTCAGATCTCTTTGCTGTCTTGAGCTTTCAGGAGCTCTCTATCCGGGTCTGAATACCAGACTTCTGGGTGATGAAAGTGCCTGTAAACCGGTTACCGTCAATTCTAAACCTTACATGGTTTACTATGAAGAAAATCAGAAGGCGACTACGGATTGTTTGAATGTCTGTTGTTTTACCACGCACTGGTCATACGCTGTTCTGACACCGGATCAGGTAGAGTACTTAAACGCAGTAACCGGTCTTGATTTTACTGAAGAAGATTTTCAGGAAGTCGGCGAGCGTATTTATAACCTCGAGCGCGCGTACTGGAACCGCTGTATGTCCGGTTCGCGTGAAGACACTGTTCCTGAACGTTTTCTGAAAGAGCCGATGCCTCAGGGGGTTGATTATCAGACGAATGTTGGTGTGACCTTCCCGCTGAATGACATGCTTTCGCAGTATTATCGGTATCGCGACTGGGATTCCAAATCGGGTTTTCCGTCAGAACGCAAGCTGAAACAGCTCGGTCTGGACTATGTTGCCAAGGATCTTGCTCCGCTGAGAAGCAAGTATGTGTCTGAAACGGAGAAAAAGAAGAAGAAATATTACGTATAATAGGCTGAAAGGAGGTCATTTAATATGGCTGTTATGACAAAGGCTCAGGCCAAGAAGTTTAATGAAATGACAGATAAGATGATTGACGTTCTTAATTTTCTGAAAAGCAATAAGGTTATTGATGACAGTGAGCACAGATCAATACTGCTCAAAGGTTTTTCAAAACTTGTTGATCTTTTACAGGAAAAGAAGGTTATCAATGCAAAAGATGCCAAAGCTGCTATGAATGGCGGTTTTGATTCTCTGCTTGTTTCGTTATCCTAATTAGTTAAAACTTAAAAGGCCCGGGCTTGTTTTTAAGCCCGGGCCTTTTTTTTATTTGAAACCTTAAAAATACGAGAAAGCGAGAAAAGGGGACGTAGGTGAATAGGTGCATAAGTATCTTGACATGAGTTGGGAAAGATTATAATAATCAGGATATGCCCAGACAGCCAAGACTTGACGCACCCGGCGCATTGCATCATGTAATGGGCCGGGGAATAGAAAAGACAAAGATATTCCGTAAGGAAGAAGATCGGTCAGATTTCGTCCAGAGACTGGCCGTGCAATGTAAAAAGGGAGCATTGCAGGTATATGCGTGGGCACTGATACCTAACCATTTTCACTTGCTGGTCAGGACCGGCAACCAGTCGCTTTCCAGTAGCATGAAAAAAATACTCACCGGCTACGTAGTTAATTTTAATCGCAGATATAAAAGATTTGGCCATCTGTTTCAGAACAGATACAAATCGATTATTTGTGAAGACGATCCTTATCTTTTAGAACTCACGCGCTATATCCATCTTAACCCAATAAGAGCAGGAATAGTAAAAGATATGGCAGAACTGAATCAGTATTCCTGGACTGGTCATTCAGCAATTGTGGGAAATATTGAAAGGGAGTGGCAGGACAGGGAAATAATTCTCGCCTATTTTGGTAAGTGGCTTAAGAAAACTGTTTCAGAATATGAGGATTTTGTAAGGGAAGGTATTAGTCAAGGCAATCGCCCTGAACTGGTGGGAGGAGGATTGGTTCGTAGTCTGGGTGGATGGTCGCAAGTGGTTTCGCAAAGGAAAAAAAATGAAAAGAGCATGTCAGATGACCGGATACTGGGGAGCAGCGATTTTGTTGAAAAGCTTTTACTGGATGCAGAAGAAAAAGATATCAGGACCCTGCGTTTGACAAAAAAGATAAGTGATTTGGAAAGCTTGTTAAAAGAAATACTAAAACGAGAAGAAGTAGAAGAAACAGAATTACGATCATCCAGCAGAAAACCGGGAGCTTTGCGGGCAAGGACATTGTTTTGCCAGATAGCTGTAAAAAAAATGGGGTACTATGGAGCGGAAGTAGCCCGTTATCTTGGGATTACCACATCAGCTGTAAATCGTAGAGCAGGGTCAAAAAAAATGGCAGAAATGGCAGATTATTTTGACTAATTAAAATAAGATATGCACCTATTCACCTACGTCCCCTTGCTTGTCCTGAGCCTGGTCGAAGGGTTGAACGTTCGATGTTCATCTATTTTCAACCCGTCCGTTTGTGTCTTAAAAAGGATCAGTGGTGCAAATTGTTTTTTTACCCACAAATTCTGTTGAAGAGCCAAATTTTATTGATATGTTTTGTTGTAATTTGTTATGGACATCAGTAATCTTATATAATAATATTAACATTTAAAAATATTTAAGGATATAAAATATATAACTTCAGACTAATTATTATTATTATGGACTTTAATCTTACAAAACAGCAGAAACTTTCAAGAAAAATTGCCCGTGAATTTGCAGAAGTTGAACTTGAACCCTTTGCTCAGGAACGTGACGAAAAAGCAGAGTTTCCTGCTGATGCGATTGAAAAGCTCGGAAAACTCGGTTTTATGGGGATAGGCATTCCGAAGGCGTACGGCGGATGTGCCCTGGACAGTATAAGCTATGTGCTTATTATTGAGGAGCTGGCAAGGGCCTGTGCATCAACAGCGATTATTGTTGCTGTGCATAATTCTGTAGGAGCATATCCGATATATCTTCTTGGAACAGATGAGCAAAAAAAGAAATACCTGATCGATCTTGCGTCCGGAAAAAAACTGGGTGCTTTTGCCCTGACCGAGCCGAACGCGGGTTCTGATCCCGGTTCTATTGAGACAACAGCAGAGCGCGATGGCGACAACTATATCTTAAATGGTACAAAGACCTTTATAACCAGTGCAAAGACCTCTGATACGGTCATTGTGATGGCTTCAACAGACCGTAATAAGAGGGGGCGGGGCATAACCTCGTTTATTGTTGAAACGGCGTTTAAAGGGATTACAGCGGGTGTGAAGGAAAACAAGCTTGGGATAAGAGCTTCTGACACCTGTGAGCTTATCTTTGAAAATTGTGTTGTCCCGGTAGCTAATGTGCTGGGAAAACCGGGTACGGGCCTCAGCGCAGCGCTTAAGGCCCTGAGCTTTGGCAGGGTAGGTGTTGCAGCCCAGGCGCTTGGCGTTGCAGGGTCAGCCATGGAATCCTGTGTGATCTACAGTAAAGACAGGCATCAATTTGGTAAACCCATAGCCGGTTTTCAGGCGATTCAGTGGATGATCGCGGATATGGCAACTGAGATAGAAGCAGCAAGAAATCTTATTTTTAAAGCAGCTTTTTTAAAAGATGAAGGCAAACCCTTTTCAACTGAGGGTGCAATGGCCAAACTGTATGCATCAGAGGTGGCCATGCGGACAGCAACCAAAGCAGTTCAGATCCACGGCGGATACGGATGTATGAAGGATTACAAGGTAGAGAGATGCTTTAGAGACGCAAAGGTGATAGAGATATACGAAGGAACTTCAGAGGTTCAGCGTTTAATCATTGCCAGGGATATATTAAAATGAAAATAATTGTTACTGTGAAGCAGGTGCCGGATACTTCCGAAGTCAGGATCGATCCGAAAACAAACTCACTTGTGAGAGAAGGTGTTCCCAGTATTTTAAATCCTGAAGACAGGAATGCTGTTGAAACAGCTCTGATGCTTAAAGAAAAGTACGGTGGTACTGTTACGGCACTCACTATGGGACCTCCTCAGGCAGAGGAAGTCCTTGAGGAAGTTATCGCAATGGGTGTTGATGACGGCATTCTTCTTTCTGATAGAGCCTTTGCCGGTTCTGATACGCTGATAACCGCGTTTACCCTGTCAAGAGCGGTAATGAAAATTGGAAAGTTTGATCTTATTATCTGTGGCCGGCAGGCAATTGACGGTGATACTGCGCAGGTCGGGCCTCAGCTTGCCGGTTTTCTTGATCTGCCGCAGGTCACTTACCTTGAGGACATTTTAATTGATAAAGAAGATGCTTTGATAAAAAGAGTCCTTGAAGATTGTATTGAAGAGGTCAGGGTGAAATTGCCGGCTCTTGTAACCGTGCTTTCTGATGTTAATCAGCCCCGATATCCTTCTTTGTACAATGTCTCAAATGCCTGTGACGGCAGTTTGATCAAATACTGGAGTGCAGCGGATTTAAAAGTCCCGGATTCAATGCTCGGGCTTCAGGCTTCGCCCACCGGCGTAAAAAGGATATTTGAGCCTGACCGCGGTGTCCATGGAGAACTTATCAAGGGAGATGAGACCCTGATGGCAAAGACGCTGATTGAAAAGCTGAAAGGTCTTCAGGCGATATAGAGCCTGACCTGTTCCATTCGCTGTTTTGGATTTTAAACCGGGGGGCACGGTACTCCCTAATTATAGCCGGTACAGGAACCGGATAATATCTATGCGGTCTAGAACAATTTTTTAAATATTGTAGCCATATATTTTAATATGATGGCTAATGCGGTTTAAACTAAATATCAAAGGCCAAAGTTCAAAGGTCAAATGAATGTCAAAAAAGAAAAACCCATAAATGTTTGACCCTGGTGTTTTGAGTTTTATTGGGCCTTTTTAATTTGGACTTTGGAATTATATATTTATCCGTTTTAACCGTTCAGCTGTTGTCGCAGATGTCTTGAGGCTATAGTAAAAAATAAATTGCTCTAGCCTTAAGAACTGTTAATAAAACTTATGCAAAGAGAATTATGATAAAACTAGTACTGGAAAAATGTATTGCATGTAAGCTGTGTGAGAAGGCCTGCCTGTTCGGAGGTATACGGATTGAAAACAAGATTCCGGTGCTGACAGATTTTTGTACCGGGTGCGGCGCATGTGTTGAGGTGTGTAAGACCGGTGCTATAGAATCAACCGGGGAGAAAAGCGGTCCGGTTCATGATATTGAAGCCTATAAAGATGTGTTTGTAATTGCTGAACAGCGAGAGGGTTCCCTGCAGCCGGTTACTCTTGAGCTTTTAGGGAAGGCACGTGAACTTGCAGATATAAGGGGGACTGATGTTTCTGCTATTCTTCTTGGCGCGGCGGTTGAAAACCTTTCTGATCAGTTAATTCAGTATGGTGCTGACCGGGTCTTTGTCTCAGAGGCTGAATTTTTGAAATATTACAGGACGATTCCTTATGAACGGATTATTTCCGGAATAATTGAGGAGTATAAACCTGAAGTTGTTCTTGTGGGAGCAACAACTTTTGGCAGGGATCTGGCTCCCCGGATCGCAAACAGGTTCAGAACAGGACTCACGGCCGACTGTACAGGTCTTGAGATGTCTGATGACGGCTTGCTGCTGCAGACCCGTCCTGCTTTTGGCGGAAATATTATGGCGACCATAACAACTCCCGGGCATCGTCCTCAAATGGCAACCGTTCGCAGTGGTGTGATGTCGGCAGTCTCTTTTTCCGGAAAAAAAGGTGAAACGGTAAATATTCAGGCTGTGGAGGCTGAAAAAGACAAACGGGTCGAGGTTTTAAATCAGATCAAAAAAGAAAAAAAAGGCGTGCTGCTTGAAAAAGCAGAGGTCATTGTTTCCGGTGGTAGAGGAATTGGTGATCCAAAGAATTTTAAGATGCTTGAAGAACTCGCCGCACTTTTTTCGGGTCAGATAGGTGCTTCCCGCGCTGTGGTTGATATGGGATGGATAGACCATGATCATCAGGTGGGGCAGACCGGAAAAACGGTTAAGCCGAGAATTTACATCGCCTGCGGTATTTCAGGGGCAGTGCAGCATCTGGCAGGGATGCAGAGTTCTGATCTGATTATTGCTATAAATAAAGATCCCCATGCACCTATTTTACAGATGGCGCATTTCGGTCTGGTGGGTGACATGCACAGAATTATCCCGGAGCTGATAAGCCAGCTTAAGGGGAAGTGCTGAAGGGTTAACAAACTATTTGTGAAACAGAGTTGTTTATGCTGAAAAGATTTTTAAGTGGATGGCCGGCAATATTTTTATTTTTAGCAGTATCCCTGCCTTTACATGCAGAGCCATATTTCTGGTCTGTTTATGGCGCAGACAGCGGACTGTCAAAGACCAACCTTAAAAGCCTTTCGGTTGATCCCGGCGGGTATCTATGGCTGGGTTCACATGATGCGGACAATGGCTCTCTGGGCGGTGTGACTATCTTTGCCGGTACCCGGGAGATCGTTTCCTACGGTTTGGCTGACGGCCTGTGCAGCAGTGCAGTTAATGCTATCGCTTTTGAACCTGTTGAAAAGGAACAGATGTCGAATGCTGATTTGGGAGCCGTGTGGATAGCCACCGCGAAAGGTATAACCGTTCTTGACAGAAAAGGGTTTTTTACCAGGATTACCCCCGGGAACAGCCCTCTCCCGGGAAAAAACATAAACTCTATTATTATTGATAAAGAGAACACCAAGTGGATATCTGTGTGGGGTAACGGAGTAACCTGTGTTGATTCGGAATATAGCTGGGCAAAGTATGTAAGGACTAAGGATGGACTATGCAGCAATAAAATCCTTGCTGTTAAAGAGGGAAAAAACGGCAACATATGGTTTGGATCAATTGATAACGGCGCCAGCAGACTTGATCAGGATGGAAACTGGCTGCGTTTTTCAAAAATAAATTCAGGCCTGATCGGTAACTGTGTCCGTGAAATTGAGATTGAAGAGCCAAACAGGGTCTGGTTTGTTACCACCGAGGGAATTAGTGTTTTTGATGGACAAAACTGGATGTCATATACCTCAAGGAACAGTCCTCTTGCCGGTTTTATCCCCACAGCTATGGTGATTGACAGGGAAGGAAATAAGTTGATCGCTACTGAAAACGGAGGTGTTTTTAAACTGGACAGCTTTGGCATGTGGACCCGGTTTCATATGGGAAACAGCTCTTTGGTCGATAATAGAATAAAAGATATGCTTCTTGATGATTCCGGAACTGTGTGGATAGCAACTGCTTCCGGCCTCTGCAGCCTTGGAAGGTTTATGCCTTCAGATAAAAGAAATAGGGCTGATGCCGATTTTAAAAAGAGGTCTTCTTTTATTTCCGGTAATGGTTCGTATTCTTCTTTTGAAAATGCACTTGCCTGGCAGACCACAGCAGGGCCCGGAAATGACCCGGATCTTTCTTATTCTCTCCCCGCATTTTTTTCAGGAGGGGAACGCTGGTTTTATGCTGCTTTCTGGGCGGACGGCGGTTTTGATTTCAGTGATTTTGAATATCAGATTTCCGGCAGCAGAAAAGGTGATTTTAAAATAATGTTTAACGGCTATTTTGAAAGATCTAAATTGTTGGTTTCAGGCGGTATCTTCAGTTCATACAATAATGTGACGCTTGATAAGCGGCTAAAATATCCCTTTCCTGCAGAATATCCTGATGCGCTTAAATTATTTTTGATGCCCGGCAAATCAATCCCAAGTGATGATCCGGAGATGAAAGAACTTGTGAGAACGATTGTGAAAGAAGATTCTGAAACGGATATGTATCAGACGGTAAAAGATATTGTCTATTCAAAGCTTCTGCAGCACCTCTCAGCAGACAATCAGACCTCGAATAACAGTGAGGATAACAATATCCCGGTCAGAACTAAGGTTAAGGGGGTATATGATGTTTTAAAAGAGGGGAGCGGGGATCAGCATGCAAAATCAAGACTTGTCTGTACTCTTTCCCGGGCGGCAGGGGTTCCCTCCAGAGTGGTGATGAGTATGGGCGGACATGTTTGGGCTGAGGTCTGGATATCCGGAGCGGGCTGGATTCCGGTCGAGGTCTCTTATCCTGTTTTTGATTATTTAAGATATCAGAGGACATCTGTCCCCAAAGTTTTTACGGCGGATGAACGTGCACTTGCTTCAGTTTCCGGAAAGGACGATGATGTTTCACGGATATCATGGAACCCGGAGCTGGAGGCATCATATGGTGATGCAGATACGTCTGCGCTTAAAAGATACAATAATATGTCCGGGGCAAGGGTGCTGCTTTTAAAGATTGTTGCGGATGAAAAGGTTCCGGAAAATGTCAGGCTTCAGATAGATGAAAATATTTATGTGATTGCGCTGCAGCGCGGTGGAAAATCCCTTCTCGTTTTTCAGGATAGCGGTTCAAAAGAAATAGAAAGAATTGTTCTTAATTTTAACGGACTGCCGATTGTTGCACAGGTTGGTGATTCCTTTTTCTGGAAGCTGGTTCCCCGAAGGATTGGTGATATTCTTGTTATTGAAAACCTTGAATGCAGTGCCTTCGAAGGAGACAGGGAAGGAACCGTTGATTCTTATTTTAAAAGTACCACGGATCAATAAAAGTTTTACCGGCCTTTGTCCTGGAGACCTGCTTTTTAATCTGCAGACAGATATTTTTTGCTTATGATAAAAAGGCCTTTGATTCCTGTTGTCATTTGTTACTGCCTCGGCTTAGTGGCCGCCTCTTTTTTGCCCTTTTCCTTAAAAAAAACATTTTTCTGTTTTGCTTCCGCAGTGATCGTTTTTGCGGTTTCTTTTTTTCTCAAAAAAAAACATGCGGCGACAATTTTGTCTTTCCCGGTCTTTTTTCTGCTCGGTGTTATTTTTATCTATCCCTGTATCCATCCTGTTTTTAATGACTCTGATATTGTTCATCATACAGGTAATCAAAGGGTTAATGTTGAAGGTATCGTAGATAGCAGTCCTGTTATGACCCGAAAGGGGATAAGAGTCTATTTAAAGGATATTTCACTTCATACTAAAAATAATTCCAGGTCTCTTTCCGGTCGGCTGATGGTCTCTATTAAAGAACCTGAGAGGGTTTATTGCTATGGGGACAGAATAAGGTTTTTCTGTTATCTTCGAAAGCCTTCAAATTTTAACAATCCCGGAAGTTTTGATTATGTCAGGTACCTTTCTTTTAAAAATATTTTTGTTACTGCGTTTCTAGGCGATGATTCGGGTGTGACAAAAACAGGCGAAGGATATGGAAATTTTATTCTTCTTAATACGGACAGGTACAGGGCAAGAATACGAACACTTATTGATGATGTCATACCAACGCCTGCTGGAGCTGTGCTTAAGGCCCTTATTCTTGGTGATAGAGGTGTGATACCGGAAGAGATCAGGGAACAGTTTGTTAAACTGGGGACTGCACATCTTCTTGCTATATCAGGTCTTCATGTGGGAATCGTTGCCTTTGTTTCCTATATGTTTTTTAATCTGCTTTTCAGGGTTTATCCTAAGGTTCTTTTATATGTTGATGCATTTAAGTGGTCTGTGTTTCTGTCTGTTTTTCCCATACTGTTTTACTGTCTAATCGCCGGCCTGCACCTGCCCACTTTAAGAGCGGCATTAATGGTCCTTTTTTATATGTTTGCTCTTCTTCTCGGACGCAAACAGGATGTTTTGAGCACTCTTTTTGCTGCCGGACTTGTTATCCTGATCCTGATGCCAACTTCTATTTATGAGTTGTCTTTTCAGCTTTCTTTTGCGGCGGTGTTTTTCATCGTCATTCTTGTGCCGGCCATGCAGGGCATGTTTGCAAAAAATGAGCAGGAATTATTCCCGGTAAAAAAGGGCGGGTTTAAAAATAATTTTTTAAAATGGGCCGGCGGCTCATCTGCCGCAACTGCTGCAGCTATATTTGGGACAGCTCCGCTTATTATTATCTTTTTTCACAGATTTTCGTTTCTGGGTTTTATCTCAAATCTTTTGATCGTCCCTTTTGTGGGTTTTCTTATTATTCCCCTGGGACTTTTGGCGACTATCTTTCTGCCTGCGGGCTGTTTTTTTTCAGAGTTTCTTTTTAAGGGAGCAGGCGTTCTTGTTGATAGACTTCTTGCTATTACAAAGGTCTGGTCGGACATCTGTCCTTTGGAAATACGTGTGCCTGTTCCGGCTCTCTGGGAGACCTTATGCTTTTATCTTTTGCTTATGCTGTTTCCGGTCTTTGTCAAAAAGAAAAAGATTTTTCTTTTTTTTGGAGCGGCAGCAGTTTTTGTTGTAATTGATCTGACGACGGTTTTTTATCATGACAGCACCACTGGTCCTTTAAAAGTGACTTTTCTTGATGTGGGTGACGGAGATGCTGCTCTTGTGGAATTTCCAAAGCATAAAGTAATGCTTATTGACAGCGGCGGTTTCAGGGACGGCAGTTTTGATGTGGGAAAAGAAATTATCGCCCCTGTGCTTTATAAGAAAAAAATAAAAAAAGTCGACTATGCGGTTTTAAGTCATCCGCATATGGATCACATGGGCGGATTTCCCTACGTTATTGAAAACTTCAAGGTTGATGAGTTGTGGCATAATGGTGAGACGTCCTATCTGCCTCTTTATAAAAAAATCATGAGGTCTGCAGAGATAAATAATGTGATAAAAAAAAGGTGTTCAAGTGCTTCTCCTGTTATGGTGATAGACGGAGTAAGGGTCGAGATATTAAGTCCTCTTGAGGGTGAAGATCTCTTTTCTTCGGGCTCTTATGAAGATATTAATAACAATTCTCTTGTGATGAGGCTTGTGTACGGGAACACCTCTTTTCTTTTTACCGGGGATATCCTGGGAGCCTGTGAAAAAAAACTGGAAGAGAAAGCCTTGAATCTTTTTTCAACCATATTAAAGGTTCCTCATCACGGAGGAACGGGTTCAAGTACGGAAAGTTTTGTTGGAAAGGTTTTGCCGGAGATCGCTGTTGTCAGCTGCCGGTTTTTTGGTAAAAATACAGACTTGGCAGAAAGCGTTGTTCAGATCTACAGCGGTTTTGGCGCAAAAGTGATAAGAACAGATCTTAGCGGCGCAGTTGAGATCAAGACAGATGGCATAAAATACTCCGTTACCTGTCTGAAAAGGCAATGATTTTTTAACGGTAATTTAATTGAAGGGGTAAAATTAGGCTATTGACAATATCTTGCTTTTACTATTAAATTTAAGATGTAGATAATCTAAAAAAATAAGAGTTAATAATGCTAAAATATATCATTTTAATAATATTTATATTAATTTGCGGGTGTGCCTCTTCAAGGGATTCAAGTTATCGTCAGATAAGAGAAGCCGAAGCAGCTATTTATGAGGCCCGGAAACTTGACGCGCCTGTATATGCTTCTGAAACTTATCTTGATGCTCAGCTGGAGCTTAGAAAAGCAAAACGTATGCTGAGCTCTGAAAATTACAGTATTGCAAAATCTCTGGCGCAGAAAGCAGAAAATATAGGTGAACAGGCACTTGAAGAGAGTGCGGAAGAGCGTTTGCGTGTAAAGGCTTTGGTACAAAGGCTCCTTTATAACGGTGAGGAGATCTGGGGCCGTTATGAAAAGGGTACGGAAAAAAAATATATTCCACAGACGCTGATTGAAATAAAAAGGCTGCTTGATGACGGCCGCAGCCAGCTAAATGACGGGCAATATATGCAGGCAAGAGATTCTTTGCAGAAATCACATCAGCGGCTTGCTGAAATCCCTGAGCTTATGGAAGAAGGTAAAGTGCTTTTACTTGAGGAGGAGAAAAAAAGAGCATTGAGCAGGCTGAAAGCAGCAGAGATCCTTGACCTTGCGAAAAAAGAAGCAAAAAAAATTAAAACGGAAGCGCACCAGGAAGCTGAAAAGGTAAGACTGAGAGCTCAAATCGAAGCCGCCAAACTGAGGTTGGAAGAATTTGAGAGGATATATCCTTTTACCTACGAAGTTAAAAAGGGTGAGACTCTGATAGACATTGCACAGAGGCGTGAGATCTTTAATGATAAGTTTATGTGGCCGCTTATATACAAGGCAAACAGGGATCAGATGCGTGATCCGCAAGTTGTTTTTCCGGGTCAGGTCCTTTCCATTCCAAGAGAGCTGACCTTTGAGGAAATTATAGAAGCCAGAAAGCAGACTAAAGCCCCGCCTCCTTATATTCCACCTGCAAGTGCTTATAATCCCGAATTTTACCGTGCTTATCTTATGATCGTGCCCGAGGATGGAACGATTATAGGGGATAATGAGACCCTAAGTCCTTCTAAAGATTGACACCTTTATAAAAAAGTTCGCCTGTTGCGCTGCACGGTAGTCCCGGTTATCGCAGAGGAACTTAGAGCAATTTTTTTAATATTGTCGCCTCAAGAACAGTTTGAACGATTTAAATGAATTAAAATTTGACTTTTTGATTGTACCGCTTCAGCCTTTGGCTGTGCAACGGTTAAAATATTTATGAAAATGCCATAGACCGCCAGGGAGCATAAAGCTTAATTATTAATACTTTTGCCGAGCTGCCCGCATGCAGCGGCAATGTCTGAACCTTTGCTTCTTCTTATTGGAGCGGTATATTTCTTTTCAAGCAGGATTGCTCTGAATTTTGTTATCCGGTCTTCATCCGGTTGTTTAAAAGAAGCGGCGGGGTGTTCATTGAAAGGTATCAGGTTTATCTTGCAGGGAAAGCCTTTAAGGATTTCCGCCAGTTCATAGGCGTTTTCATCTGAGTCATTAATGTCTTTTATCAGGATATACTCAAAGGTAATTCTTTTCCGTTTTGAGATGGGATAATTTTTCGCGATGTTTATCAGGTCTTCAATCGGAAACTTCTTATTTACCGGCATTAGCCTGTTTCGTATTTTGTTGTTTGGTGCATTTAAAGATATTGCAAGATTAACGGGAAGGTCAATTGAAAGCTGTTTCATCTGCGGTATCAGGCCGGCGGTGGAGACTGTTATCTTCCTATGTGAAAAATTAAAGCCCCATGGAGATAAAAGTGTACGGATGCTTTTTACCGTGTTTTCATAATTTGAAAGAGGTTCACCCATTCCCATAAAAACAATATTGGGAAGTTTGTCTTTAAAATTATCAGTTTTTAAAACGGTTCCGACCTGGTTTAATATCTCCGAAGCGGAAAGATTTCTTAAAAGCCCTTTTTCTCCGGTAAAGCAGAATCTGCATTTCATTGGACAGCCTATTTGTGTTGATATACAAAGGGTCCAGTGATTTTTTTCAGGGATTAAAACGCTTTCAATACCATTATGGTCCGATGTTTCAAAAAGAAATTTTTTTGAATTATCTTTTGACTGGTCTACTCTTTTAAGCGTTAAATGGCCTATATAACTGTTTTCACTTAGCATTTTTCTGATGTCTTTTGAGAGGTCCGTCATCTTTTCTATGCTGTGAGCATGTTTTTGGTATAACCACTGGAAAATCTGTTTTGCACGGTAAGGTTTTAGTCCCAGCGTGGATGTCAGTTTTTCAAGTTCTTCAAGAGAGAGGTCTTTTAAATCCTGTTTCGCAGTCATTTTCCCTGGTCTTTCTATTATAATGTATATATTTGATTATAAATAAACTGAAAAAAAAGACAAGCAATACTAGATTGTTAAAATTTTTATTGACAAAAATAGGGAATAATAATATATAACATCTTCATTTTTTAATATTTAAACAAATAACCGGTTAAGGAATCTTGTTATGTCAAAGCGGCTGCAAACTAGTCTTCTCAAAATGCGTGAGGAGCTTTTAAAAGAAATAGATGAGGGCTTAAAGACCCAGAGAGACGGAATTGAACGTGATGTGGGTGATTTTTATGATGATGTTGATGTGGAAAAAGATAGACAGATGTATCATATGCTGGGTGAAAGGGAACGCGAGAAAATAAAAGCAATTGATGAAGCCCTTGAAAAGATTGAAGATAATACCTATGGCCGGTGTGAAGAGTGTGACGAAAGAATAAATAAAGATCGTCTCAAGATACTGCCTTTTGCCAGATATTGTGTTAACTGTCAGGCAGAAACTGAACAAAGACAGCGGCGCCTGGGACTGAATGGAGATGAAGTCGTCGTGTACAAAGATGTGTCCATTAATGATATAGATGCAACAGACGAATAAAATATCAGTTTTTAAAGGAGCATAATTTTTCTGCAGGACTTGAAAAAATTAAATTATGGTCTTGCATGATTTAAATAGTATGTTACATAATAATTAGGAGTTAAGTCTTTCATCCTACTCCTCTCTATTTCCCCCTGGTACCCCCTCACCAGGGGGATTTTTTTTGCTTTTTTATTAAATCTAGTATATTTTGTTGATAATATTGACAATTTTTAAAAAAGTTTATTCCCGTTTTACGGGGACAGGAGCTACTGTGCTTGGCCGCATATTTTCCGATACATCGGGACAGTATAAAATAAGGCGGACCTCCTTTTCTCAGGGGTTGAACTTTCATGCATGCAGACAGGAATACGCAAGGCTAACCCGCATTTTTTGACGTTTTTCAAAGCCGTTTGGTTTCCTGTTTTTAATCGGGACATCAATATTACGGTGAGAAATCCAAGTTAGTTTCAAGGATTGTATTTACAAAAAACAGTAAAGGGAGGAGCTTTATGAAAAGGTTATTAATATATATTTATATCGCGGTACTGTCTTTTGCCCTTTTATTCTCAGCCTGTTCAAATAAAGGTGCTGAGTCAGAAAAAGGAGCAATTGAAGAATTTACTGAAGAAACCGGTAAAGCTGTAGCTGAAAGTATTAAACGTCCCATAGACAGAGCACGTGCTTTGCAGGAGAAGAGCGCTGAAAAAGTAGAGGCGTCAGACAGCCTTCTTGATGAATAGTAAATATTTAATGATCAGGGGATTCTATGGATGAATAGACCCTGGAAAAGGTCGTTGCTCTTTTTAATCAGATATCGACACTGAAATCTTTTTCTAATCAGGAAATAAAGGAAAATTTTTCAAAAAAGGATTTTCGAAAATTGTTGAGTATGCGCCGGGCGAATTGATTGTTGCTGAAGGTAAATATGACAACTGGGTTTACTGGCTGATTAATGGTCAAATCGATGTAATGAAAAATGAAATAAAGGTAGCGACTTTCCGGCGGATAGGCGATATGTTTGGAGAGATGGGTATTGTTGACGGGGACGCAATATCTGCTTCTGTTCTTGCCAGTTCAGCGGTAGTTCGTCTTGCCATAGATATGTCAATTCTTGATCATCCTGAACTTGAGCAGAAGATAAGTAAAGAGGCTTTTTGTAATGACGTTGCACACATAACAAAGAGCAGGTGTTTAATTGCCGGTCTTGCGTTTTGCTTTTGGCCATAACGCCGTGTCGGGCTCTATAAGCCCGTCTGGATATTTGTAAATAGATGAATCATGATTACGGTTCATGACATCGGAACCGAAGGGAGAAAAAATTGCAGAAACTTAAAGGAAGTGAAAAAAAACATCTTCGCGGATTGGCGCACGGTTTAAGCCCAATTGTTTTTATCGGTAAACAGGGCCTGTCAGAGACGGTTATTAGTGATGTCGTAAGGGCTCTTAATGATCATGAGCTGATCAAGATTAAATTTATCGATTATAAAGATAAAAAGAAAGAGATTATCCTTGAGATAGAAGAAAAAACAGAAAGCTGTTGTGCGGGAAATGTAGGTAATGTCGCAATCTTATACCGGCAGCAGGCTGATCCTAAAAAGAGAAAAATAAAACTTTCCAAAAGCAATCAATGATTCAGGAGATATTATGAAAAGACGGGTGCCCGCAATTTTATCCGGTGTGATGATAACACTTTTACTTTGCGTTTCAGCCGGTGCCCAGATGAGGGTAAAGACCTTAAAAACTGATATGGAAAAAGGAGCTAAGGAACTCAACCTCTCTTTACTTGAAAATACCATAAAGAGTTTTAACAGGCTTTCAGCTAGAAAATCTGATGATGTGGAACTTTTATATTACACAGCAAAAGCATGTTTTGCAGCAGCGGATTGTTTGGATATAAAAAGCGGTGATGAGTTTGATAAAAGCGGAAAAGGAGAAAAGCATGTTGACGCTGCGCTTGAAATCGTCGAAGAACTGCTTGAAATAAATGAGGACTACCTTAACGCATCTATTCTGAAATATTATCTGCTGGAAAAAAAGATAACCTATGTGGGCTTCCCCATGTTAATGAAATATGTCGGCGACTTGCGAAGTGCTTCTGCAAAAGCAAAGGAGCTGGCCCTGGATGATGTAAGCGTTCTTTTTTTAAAAGCGAATGAGGTTGCCAGCGGTATGCCCAGACCGCCAATCGATAAGTCAATCTCCGGATATGAGCGGGTTTTGAAAAAAGCACTTAAAATGGCAGACATCTATTATCGAATGGGTGTTGCTTTTGATAAAGACAAACAGACGGACAGTGCAAGAAAAAATTATCAAAAAGCAATTGAGCTTGATCCGGATCATCACTGGGCGAAAAAGAAGCTGAAAGTTTTGGGGAAGTAAATTAAGGTTTATTATAATTCTTTTTTAAAGAGGCTGTTTGCGCAGCCTCTTTTTTTGATTAGGACAAGGTTTTTTAAGTATATAAAAATACCACAGCTTTGCCCAAGGGTAAAAACCGGATCCCGTCTGTGTACGGCATAGCATAAAAGAATCAGATCTCCAATAAGGCTTAGGTACCAGAACGCAATGGGAATTATGTTTTCCCCATGTTTTTTCGAAACAATCCACTGCACCAGAAACCGCATGAAAAACGCTGTCTGTCCGGCAAACCCGACTACAAGCCACCAGTTTCTGGTAATGAAATCTGTATTAAAGACAAATTATAATTAAAATTATTTAATATGATTTTAATATCAGAGTCATATAGCACGGGTACTATTTGAAATACGGGTGTGATGCAGTGCTGTAACACAATCGATGTTCCTGGGTCAATGAAAATGAGTATGACGATCTGGTCAGTCAGCAAGTTGTAGATATGTAAGCAGGGTGAACTATGAAACGATTAATTAAAAGCCGTTTTGGAACAGTATTCGTGCTTTTTTTTATATTTGTTACGATTTCTATCGTAACGAGAACAGTTCTTTTATTCCTAAGTTGTCAGAACATAGATTTCTCTACCAGCCTGATACTTAAACTATATGGTGTGGGACTTTTTTTCGATACAGCAACGTTCTCATACGGTATATCCCTGTTGGTTGTATATCTGGCACTTGTTCCAAGCAGATTTTTTAAACATCGGTTTCATCTTTATTTTCTCTACGGTATAAGTGTGATGGCATTATTTGGCATGTTTTTTATTTCTTTTGCTGAATATTTCTTCTGGGA
>CAYLYF010000056.1:0-25755 GCA_964387595.1 uncultured Thermodesulfobacteriota bacterium
GGAGTTGAAAGGATCGCCGCCTAAACCTCTAAACACAACATTTGACAATAACTCGCCTTTCACCAGCTTGCAGAACTCACAGATCCCAAAGATCCTGAAACTGCCTTAAAAGACCTCAACGTCATCATCATGCACATTAAACCGGACTTTTCCGCAAAAACACAGCCCCGCGAGATCATCACCAAACAGCTTAACGCACGTAATGACCTTGGCTTAAATCTAATTTTTGCTGAACAGGGAAAAAGGAGGGAGCTGTAGCAAAGGTTTCAAGGCCTCGAGGAGTCAAGGTTTCAAGAGATTTGTTTCTTATTCTCTAAAGATTTTATCAGTGCCTTTAACATTCTTTCGATTTCTAAGATATCTGCATTTGTTGTACCTAACATGGTTTCTTCAATAAAACCCAAATCCCCTGCTAATAATATTTGGGTTTCCAGTTCACAAACCGAACCATATGAGATATAAAGCATTCTAATGTAATCAGCAATTGATTTTCTACCATACCCTTCTGCAATATTAGATGGAATTGAAACAACGGATCTTCTTATCTGCGAAGTTAGACCATATCTTTCTTCCTTTGGAAACGTTGTTGTTATCCTATATATTTTCAAGCAAAGCTCATATGACTTTTGCCAGACCTTCAACTCTTTATAGTTTTTTAGCATTTCACTTGACCCCTCGAAACCTCGACCCCTTGAATCCTTTATTAAATCTTTTCCGAAAGCCAGATCAGGTTTTCCGCAAAGCGCTCAACCGTCTTCACCCCTTCTTCATCATTTGCAGAATCCCCCGGCTGAAGACCAAAACCCACATTCCAGTAAGTCGACCCCGCAACAATCATATCATTGATGGTGTACCAGAACATAAGCTGGGCATAGGTAAAGTTCTGACCCGCACGGCGCGCCACCACAACCGGACCGCCGATCTTTCTGCTAAACAAATGACCGTTTGAACGGGAAACATAACCGGCCCGATCAAGAAGCGCCATGGTCTGAGGGGTTGCCGATCCAAAATATACCGGAGAACCGGTAATGATAATATCCGCATCAATCATCTCTTCAAAAATTGGATGGAAATCATCATTTTTAATCGCGCAGGTTTTGTCCTGTTTTTCCCGGCAGACACCGCAGGCAATACACGGCGTGATGGTCTTTCCCCTTAAGCTTATGAGTTTACTTTCAATACCTGCTGTTGATAATTTTTCCAGACATTTATTCAAAAGTGTTTCGGTATTTCCTTCTTTTCGCGGACTTCCGCAAATGGCTATTGCTTTCATTTTCTTCCTTTCTTATTTTAGTAAGTCATAATTTTAAATTTTAAGCATCCGGGTTGATCCAAAAAGCCGGCTGACATAAAATTAGCCTGTTAACCGTTCATATTAGATCAGAAGATTCTTTTATTGAGACTCATTTCAGTCTTTTCGAAAAAGATAAAAGGATTCAAGGGGTCAACTGAAAATCAAAAAAGCTTTTGCATTCAATGCATAATGACACCATATTAGGTTTTAGAGTTGTTCACTCGAACCCTGGACCCCTGGATTCCTTGAACCCTTTATTTTAATATGCTACAACACCTTATCCCCAAGATCCTCAACAATATCCGACAGACCAAGCGCTTCAAGTTTGTCTTTTTTAAACAAGCCGGTCTCAACGTCCCATCCCCGGGCAAGATAGTAATCATCCATGACTTTTTCAAAATCTTCTTTTTTAACTGTCTTACCCAAAACAGAAAATTTCTTCCCGTCTTTTCCGGGAAGGATAGCTTCCGGATTAAAAACCCCGATTACCGACTCCGGCTTTCCCTGCGGCTGAGAAAAATTAAACTCTTCAATAGTATCCTCTTTTCTTCCCTGGCGACCTTCTTTCATATATATTGCCCGGCACAGGTTTAAACTCCGTTCACCGGAAAGAAGAAAAGAGGCTTCATCCATCTCCTGTCCGGTTATTGCTGAAAACAGCCGGGCTTCAAGACCAGGATCCCCTGTGCCGGACTCCCGGTTGCCGGTAAAGTCGATCGGCCAGAAGAAATCACAGCAGATCATATTCTCTTCGGCGTAAGCCCGGCTCTGCATAAGTGCAGCCGCCGCGCCCATATATTCGGCAGAATCAAATTCAGCCGCTTTCTCATTTCCCCAGAAAACCGCCGCAAGAGTTCTCAGCTTTTCCGTGGTGAAATTGCCCATCATTCCCTCCGTTGCCATCCACACCATCCACTTAACCATGGGGAAGCTCACCGCATGAAGCTGCGTTATGGGATGAATGGGCTCGGTCGCATGTATCGGCGCCAGGGAAAGAAACAGTCTCGGCCCGTAAAGGTCTGTGTGAAAACCATATTTCGAGACCTTCCCGTCAATAAGGTCTTCCGCACCCAGCTCTTTCGCCGCCCGCCGGCTTCCTTCCGCCAGGATATCTCCCGCGCCTTTTCTGTTCACCAAAAGCGATATAAACCGGTCCAGCCATTCAGCGGTTCCATAAAGTTCAGGATCAAGCCCGGTCTCTTTTTGAGAGATCAGGCCGGCGGCTACCGCTTTCGGCACCCATTCAAAAAGCAAGTTCAGTTCGTTCGTACAAAGCCCATGCTGATTTGCAAGTCTGTTTGCCGCAAATGTTGTTTTACCCATGGTACCGGATTTTGCCTGTTCCGCATAGGCGTACGCATAGGCAGAGGCACAGTTTTTACCAAAAGCGTGCTTTCCGTCAGTATCCGTATACATCCCCCTGCCGCAAACGCCGGGACAGGAAAAGCAGGGGCTTGTCCTTACCCGCTCAATTTCATCCAGAACCGGCTGGCTCCAGTAGCGTTCCGAAGTTTCGCCCTTCCATAGTAAAGTGATCTCTTTGGTAACTTGTTTAAGCTGTTCGGGTCTGGCAGCAGGAAGAATCTTTCTTCTGCTTTTGATCACAACGGCTTTTAAGTTTTTTGAACCCATCACAGCGCCAAACCCTTTTCCGGCAGAAGCACCGCGCTGCGCCACGATGGAGGCAAAACGGACCTTAAGCTCTCCCGCCCTGCTGATGGACGCGATCTCTGCCTTTTCACCGTGACGTTCTTTTAATAGATCAATTGTTTTAAGCGCATCTTTTCCCCAGAGATCTCCAGCCGCTTCACAGGCGGCTGACCCATCTTCTGAAATAATAAGAATGACGGGTTTAGACGCTTTGCCAAAAACATCCAGGCCGTCAAGTCCGGTCCATTTTAAAGCAGCCCCGAACCATCCGCCGAGATTACCCAAAGCATATTTTTCAGGATAGACCAGCGGTGATTTACCCAGAACGATCCAGCGGGAGGCTGCCTGCGCTTTTGTGCCGGCCAGGGGACCGGTCATAAAAAAAAGATGGTTTAGCGGATCAAAAGCACTGGTTCCGGATGAAAGATTTTCCCAGTAAAGCCGGCTTGCAATACCCCGTCCGCCGATATAGCTGTCTCTATAGGTATCCGTTTCTATCCCGGAAGTTTTTCCATCCGTCAGGTTTATGCTTAATATCCTTCCCGTCCACCCAAATCTTTTTTCCATAGAATTTCTCAAATGGTTTTAGTTATGAAATATCATCCCGAACTAGACGGTATCAGAGAGAATTCATAAATTATTAAAAATGGATCCCGCATCAAGTGCGGAATGAGATCTTTTAAATTTTAAGTAATTTTCTATTCACCATGAGCTGCAACAGCTAGGATTCTTAGCATATAGTTTATCTTGTTACATGTCGATCAAAACTGACTGTCATCGTTTTTAATGTCCCATTGCAGCGCAGCCGAGTGAAACGATTTCAGACGGATTAAAGGGTCGACCTGTCTGAGTCCCGCTTGCCGGGATGAGTTTGTTGACCCGCCGTCTGAGATCGTGCCGCGAGGGCAGTCACGGTCGGAAGCATGTTGCGCAAACACCGAACTTTGGTTCGGAGTCAAGCAACATGTATCTAAAATGATCAAGTTTATTTGCCGAGATACCTCGCAGCTTGCTGCGGAGAGTATCACTTGTCGGGACCGCGATGCAGGGCGGCCTTTCTTTGGTTCGTTGAGTCAATACAAAGTATTGACCGCTACAGCTCTTTGGCCGGCAAAGCGCTGTAGCTTTCGTCCCTTAAGTGGACGAATCAATGAACCAAAGAGCAGTTAGCATTTGTGAGATTATTTCAAAACTCAATATTAAAGTTGTATCAGATCAGGTCCAGATTTTACATATCCGTTTATAATGCTTTATCTCCCAGCACACCTATAACCTCAGAAATACCCAGCCTTTCAAGATTTTCCTTTTTCAGCCGTCCGGTTTCAACATCCCATCCCCGCAGTTCATAATATTCATCCATCATTTTTTTAAACTTTTCCCGGTCAACGGCTGCTTTTTTATGGGAAATAAGATCATCTCCCTTTCCCGGAAGATAGCGCTCGGGATTATACATATCAAAAATATCTGCGGGCGGTTCTTCCATGGAAATAAAGCAGGAATCTGAAAGCGTGTCCTCTTCTCTTCCCAAACGTCCATCCCGAAACATGATCGCGCGGTTAAGTTCAAACACCCGGGCACCGATCAGGTCAAGCGCTTCCTCGTTTATTTTTCTGCCGACAACCGCTGAGAGCAGTCTGCTTTCAAGTGCGGGGTCCCCCACATGATCATCTGTACTTGCATCATCATGTACCGGCCACACCAGGTCACACAGCACCAGGCACTCCTTGGCATACTCTCTGTTCTGAATGATCACCGCGGCTTTTGACTTACCGTCATAGGTTGAGAAATCAACCGCCTCTTTTCCGCCCCAGAATTTTTCTGCGATGCCCCTTAAAACTTCGGTTGAGACATAACTCTGTTCACCATTGCTTTTATTCCACAGCGCCCACTTGGTCAGCGGATGACAGATCTCATGTAAACTGGTAATGGCCGGCCGCTGTTCAACTGCATGAATCGGTGCAGAGAGAATAAAGCTCTTGGGCCCGTAGGTACGGGCCGGTCTTCCGGTTTTGGTGAGAAAACCCTGTACAATTTTTTTAGATTCATCACCAAAGGTTTCAGCTGCACGCAGCGCCCCTTCGGCCATGACCCTGCCAAAGCCTTCCCGCTTCGCAATCATTTCCATAAAGGTCTCAATAAATTCAAGACTTCCCATTTCTGAAAGCGGAAGACCTGTGTTTTCTTCAGTTAAAATTCCCTGATCTTTTGCACGGTCAATCCAGAGAAGCACAAAAAGCATCTCATGGATACAGAGCGAATATTCATTTGCCAGTTCCATGGCCAGGAAGGTGGTGTCTGTTATTTTCCCGTTTTTTTTCATGTCCCACAACATATAAAATCCGACAGTCTGGCATTTCCGGATACCTTCAAGCCCCGAGGGCCTGCGGTGAACCGAACGCCAGCAGCCCTGGGGACAGCCGTGACAGTGTACTTTTTTAACGACCTCATTTCCCGGTATGGGCATTGACTTATCATACAGGTTATAAAACCCGGGTCCGGTCATCTCTTTTAATTTCTTTCGGATTTGTTTTACTGAATCAGGATCAGCAACAGGGATTTTTTTTGTACCTCTGACGGCAATTGCTTTTACATTTTTAGATCCCATCACAGAACCAAACCCCATTCCCGCACTGCCGGCAAGATCAATCAGAAGTGTTCCCATGCGGGCACCATTTTCACAGCCCGGCCCAATCGACATAATCTTGTGTTTCGCACTAAGATCATTTTCGATCTTTTCCCGGGCTTCACTGTTCCTGAGCCCCCAGAGATGCGCGGCATCACACAACTTCACCGCTCCCTCTTCAATACTTATATATACAGGACGATCTGCCCGGCCAATCAGCACGATGCCGTCAAAACCGGATTTTTTAAGTTCTGCTGGAAAAAATCCCGCAATACTGGCATTCACAAATCTTTCCGGAAAAGTTGCAGGCGACTTGCCGCACACCACCAGCCGGGGTGCAGACGGCGCGGTTGTTCCGCAGAGGGGTCCGGTCATCATAATAAGAGGATTATCCGGGTCAAGCGCCTTTGTTTCAGCAACAGACACATCCCAGTATATTTTTTCGCCGATGCCAAGCCCGCCGATAAAAAGCTCGCTGTAATTGTGGGTATTAAGAGAGGATATCTTTCTTTCTGTCAGGTCGATCTTTAATATTTTTCCTGTCCAGCCAAACCGGTTTTCCATTTCTTTTTTCTTCCTACGCTAAAAACAGTTTAAAAAAAAAGCCCCAACCATGCGTGGACATGACTGAGGCTTTATAAGTTTCGGATAAAATAAACGGCTATGATGCTTTCTGTACCTTACCGGCCATTGCAGCAACCGCGCCCATGTCCGCATGGATCAGCTGACGCATACGTTCTCTCAAATCTTCAGGCACACCCGGCAACGCGATAAAGGATTCCAGCATCATGGTAGAGAATGTATAGGGTGATGCTTCTACTTCTTTAACAATAATGGGATTTTTCATGGCAAGGTCAAAAAGGAAATCAAGCTCTTTCACCGTAAAAAAGCGTGGGAACATGACCCGCTTGGTATAGTTGGCCATGGCAATAGGATCACGAACCCAGTCAAAGTGGTCTGCCCACCATTCTGTATATTCATCATATCCCTTTTCACCCTTCAGCTCTTTAATCACTTTCTGAGCGCCCACATAGCCGCACATCACAGCACTTTGATACAGACATTCTCCGTAGGCTGCAGAATCGCCGATAAACAGGATATGCTCTTTCTGTGGAACAATCATGGGTCCAAGAAATTCTATGACCACACCGCTGGTCTCTATGACTTCTGCGTTTTTAAACCAGCCGGCAAAAGGCCCCTTCTTGGTAAAATACTCGATCAGGTCTTCCGCCGTTGATGCAGGCAGCATGGACATGGTCTCCATTCTGAAGACACCTTCACCATGACAGCTGGGAACCATGATGATTCCGCCGGCTCTGCCGCCGAAATTTCCCGCGCCAAAAAAGAACATATCACCACGATCATAAGGACACTCCACATTCTTCATTTCATATTCAATTGTGGGGCCCTTCATGCCAAAGTCCAGGCGGTCTTTATTTTTTCCGGTCACTTTGGCTACCTTGGACACCAGACCGTCAGCAGCAAGCATTTTTTTAGCGGTAAGATAAATATCCTGTCCGTCTCTTCTGACCTTGACGGTTACACCTTCCGGAGTTTGCTCCACCGTCCTGAACAGGGTGGCCGGCATAAATTCCGCGCCCTGTTTTTTGGCCCATTTATAACGGTCTGCATGACACTGGTGCGGATTAAAAACATGATAAAAGGGTTTATCCGTAACCTTTACCTTCCAGTGTTTCTTGGTATCAGAGAACATATAGGAATTATAAATACCTTCCATCTTATCACCGTAAACCAGATCAAATCCGGAATCTGTATATTCCAGCAGAGTCTTGTCACCTTTCGGGGTACTTTTAATATTTTCCTGGTTAAAGTTCTGGTCCAGGAAACAGTATCCTGAAGCTGTTCTGATATTAACATCCAGTAAAGGCTTCTTATCTATTCCAAGAACTTTTATGCCTCTTTTGGCCAGTTCTCCGCAGGCCATCATACCTGCAGGTCCACAACCGATAACTATTACATCATAATCTGCCATGCCGCTATTACCTCCTCGGTTTATAAATATTCAAAAGAATCATTTTATCTAATTTTAGCAATTAACTCAAGTAATTTAAGTATCTTGCTTTTTATTTTATCCCTGTTTTTACAGATGACCGCATCTGCTTAAATAAAAAATCAACAATTGAATATTATCTTGTTTTATTTAAAATTTTGCAAGTTTTTTTATTCAAATACCTGTTTTAGCTTGTTTTTCCTGATTAAAAACGGTCCTTTTCAGGTTTTTAACCACCCCCGAAAGAAGCTTAAAAGGAAATGCCGCAATTATTTCTTCATCACCCAGGCGCATATGAAGCCTACCCCCATAATCACCGCAGGAAAAAACCGGTCTGTTCTCTAAAAAAGAGATCGGGATCGTTCCAAGACAGGTTCCGCCTCCTGCTTTTCCATCAATGATTTCTCCGGTATCAAAAGAGTAGGCTGTAGACAGCATGCACATCTGTTTCCCATTGACAGGAATCAAAACAACATCCGGCATTTCAACCCTGTCCAGAGAGCCGATCACCATGCCTGTATATACTTTGTTAAACTTTGGAAACATTTTTCTTCCAACAGTTAAAAGCTCTTTCGACGCATAATAGCCGCCATCGCCCAAGATCATGCTTTCTATCATCATGTTATACTCTTCTTTCCCGGTTTCTCTTGTTCCAAGGCCCAAATTAGATGCCCCGGCACAGGTACTGTTTTGTGCAGTAAAAAAGAGAGGATCTGCTTCACCGGCAAACACCTCACCGCAGGCATGGCACCAGAAACTAAGACCTTTCTCTTCCGAAATCCCCACAGGAACTTTATCCGCATATTTTATGGCAACAATATTTTTCTTTAAGGAAAGATTCTTCTTTAATGCCGCATCAAGCTTTTTAACATCAAATTCTGCCTTTTCTGTTCCAGGCGCAATCGCACCCATCCCGCAATGCTGAACACAGATCCCGCAATCACAGCACATAACCGTAATATAAACACTATCTCCCCGACGCACGATTGCACGATTCGGACAATTGCCGATACAGGTTCCGCAGCCCGCACATTTTTCCGGATTAATAATAAAAGCCATGATACCTCCTAACCTTATACTTGCTGCGGGGAACATCCTTTTACCAAGCCCCCTGTTCACAGGTCTAATTTGCAGAATTAAAAACAAAAAAACACCCTGATAACCTTTTACACCTATCTGTTATCGTCCGCCTCCCAGATCTGTTTAAAATGATGACCTGCTTTTCTAAACTTGTGATGGGTGATGATTATTCTTTTTGGCGTGATTTTAGTAACCAGCTGATTTTTTTCCAGGACCTTTTTAAACTCCGGTGTCAGGGTAAGCCCTGCCGGCATAATAACCGTAGATAAACAAATATCAAAGGCTTCATCAAAACCCGGATCCCCAAGCTTGAGCTGCTCTGCCTCACCGACGATCTGAACACCTATGGGATCTTTAAAATAATCAAGGTCATTTCGGTATTTAACATATACCAGAGATACATCTTTGTTTGCTGCCAGATGAAAAAGCTTTTCTCCCTGTTTTTCTGATGAGGCATAGAAAATAAAACTTTCCGGATCAACCGTATACTCCATACAGGTCGCAAGCGGCTTATTATTAAACGAAGTTGCCAGCACATACATTTCCCGGTAATTCCCAAGCCCTTTTACCGTATCAAGAATGGCCTGCTTTATCTCCTGTTTTGGAAGGCGACCGGTCTTGCTCTTTGTAAGCGACAGGGTCGCAGAAGTATAGGCATCCGTCCCGTCCCACTGATGACAGGCAATACACTTCATTTCCTCATCGTAGGGCATATGAAGCGGGCTCTTCTTCAGAGGCTTCACATAAATATATTTAGGCCCGCCGTCCTTCAGCTCAATCTCCTGGGCATAACCAACAAGTGAACAAACCATAAACATCATAAGCATGCCTACCGCCCCGATTAGTCGTTTCATTTTTCCTCCTTTACGGTTTATATAATTAAATATTGTTAATTTTTTTGCTTTTGGTTTTTTAGATTTTTGTCTTCCCGCTTGAACTCTCGACCCCCTGAATCCTTAAAATCCGCTGACTTACACCGTTGAAAATAATCCGCTTATTTTGACCGGAGTGTTTCGCGAAAGCCCCGCTCCTGTGGGCGGGGTCCCCGCAGAGCGGGATTTGCAACAAGCGATACAATCCAAGAAATCAATCTTAATTACCGGGAGGCCCCGCCTTGCCCCGTAAACGGGATCTTCGTTAGGCGGGGAGCATCACTTAATTAACAACAGCTAACCGGAAGTTTTAATCCCCTTCAGGATCTGCTTAACATCAAACATATGCTGTTCAACAAGATCAAAATCTGTCTGAATTGAGCACTGTGCAAAAAACTTTCCCAGCCCCACAAAATAGATCGTCTGAGACACTTTCCCCGTATCATGCGGGTTAAAATCACCGGACGTAATTCCTTCATCAAGAAGCTGTTTGATACGCTGGATAGAATCCTGATAATATTCCGTAATCACTTTTTTCACTTTCTGATTGCGTGCGCCGATCGACATAAACTCCACCAGAAACCGGAGATAAACATCATCTTCGCATAGGGTTTTAATCCCTATTTCGAAAAACGAATAGAACCTTTGTTTCAAACTGGACGTTGCAGAAAGATCTTTATTTACCCGCTCAAAATATTTCCGCCCTCTATGCCTGAAAATATCAATAAAGAGTTCATCTTTTGATTTAAAATGATAATACAGACCCCGCTTTGTTATTTCTGATGCTTCAGCGATCATATCCATAGAAGCCTTATGGTAACCATATTCAACAAAACAGATAACGGCTGCATCTAAAATGGCTTCTTTTCTATTTACTCTTACTTTTGAATTCTTCATTTTTCTGAGCTCCATCATGTTTGAAGTATACTAGTGAGTATAGTATTCCTTCCTGTTCTGTCAATAAAAATCCTTGTAACCTTTTCTTCACTCCTCTGCCTTAATAAACAGAGGAATGACCCTTTAGAACAGTAAAACCCTTGAAAAACCTTATTATTAATGTTAGATAAAAAAAAGAGGCCACATAGGACAGAATCGTTTTGTAAAGAATGTAAAACATGAAAATTCAGAAAAAATTAACAGGGATAATCTTTATCTTTGGAACCCTGGTATTGATCAGCCTTTCCCTGATTTACCGGAGTGTTTCGCGAAAGCCCCGCTCCTGTGGGCGGGGTCCCCGCAGAGCGGGATTTGCAACAAGCGATACAATCCAAGAAATCAATCTTAATTACCGGAAGGCCCCGCCTTGCCCCGTAAACGGGATTTTTGTTAGGCGGGGAGCATCACTATTACAGAAGCCGCTCTGCAATCCTGACAGAGTCAATAGAGGTAACGAAAGAAACAGCTAATCAGGCCTCTCATTATCTGGAACAAATCCTGAAGGAAAAGGCAAAAATAATTATGAAAAAGGCATTGAACCGCTGAGCACTTTGGCCTGTGAATCGGTTATTGTTGAAATGAAAAAAGGGACCCACTCCTCAAGGATACACAAAAACATGGGCTTGGAATTTCTGTCTTCCGTTGCCCCTGTTCAAATCACCCGGGGCTCACCGCAGTACGGCTTTGGCGGTTCCTATAAATCAATAGACCCTATCCAGGGCAACAAAGGTGAGGGATGGTTCGTGCTTGTCGAACGGGAGATCAAAGTTGTCCTTTCACCCTTAGTTTCCACGACAAGATGGATTGTCTCTATCGGATTAATATTTATTTTTTTAATGGCCCTGACAGCACTGTACCTCGACAAAAGAATAGCCACTCCGATTATTCATTTTGCCCGAATGGCAGAAAAGATCGGAAAAAGAGATTTCTCACTCAGACTACACGCTACATCAAAAGATGAGCTGGGAATACTTGCTGCTTCTATAAATAAAATGGTTTCTGATCTGCAGGAGACAACAGCATCAATAGATGAACTGAATTTAGAGATCAAAGAACGAAAACAAATCGAGAAAAAGCAGGAAAAACTTTTAAAAGAGCTGCGGGAAGCCCTTACAAAAGTAAAAACCCTTAGCGGGTTTATTCCAATGTGCGCCTCCTGTAAAAAAATAAGGGATGATAAGGGTTACTGGAGCCAGGTTGAAGCATACATTGGTAAGCATTCCGAAGCCGAATTCAGTCACAGTATCTGCCCGGATTGCAGAACAAAACTCTACCCTGACCTCTATCCGGAAAAACAATAACCGAACCCCTGAAGGAATCAGACCTTAAAATACCTGCTATCAGCTAACAACCACATCATGGCTGAAAGCCGATCTTAAAATCCCGACTTCATCGGGATGCTCCTCAAGCGCAGCACGCCTTAAACGAAGTGCTCATTTTTTCTTTACCTTCAGGCCTGTTTCCGTCCAATCCGCAAAGATAGACTGAAAAATTTTCTTGTAGCCCAGCTTTATCAGTTTCCGGTAGGCCTTGTTGCTTCGTTCTCCGGCATTACAGTAGACGATAATTCTTTTTTTCTTATCCAGCACTCCGGATCTCAATGCAAATGCGGCAACGGGGATGTTGATCGCACCGGGGATATGCCCTTCAGCATACTCTGATTCATCCCGGACATCGACAATCACAAAATCATCTATACCAGATTTCATCAGGACACTTAAGTCCTGAGGGGTTATTTTTACGGTTTCTACTTTTGCCTCATAACCCGGCCCCTTGATACTGGGATACTCAAATTCTTCCCATACCGGCATTCCTTCAGAATATAAAAATAAGTTTTCATAACCCATTTTGGCTGCTTCCACGGCAGCCTTTCTGCTCTTACCTCACTTTAAACCGTTACAGTAAAAAACAAGCCTTACCGCTTTTTCACTGGGCAACAGATGTCTGTATACATCAAATTTTTTCTGCGGAATATTTACAGCCCCCGGGATATGAACATCATCATACTCTTCGGGATTTCGGGTATCGATTATCAGCAGATCGTTTGGCTTTGTATCCCAAAGCGCCTTCAGTTCGGCTGTTTTAATCGTTTGATACGGCAGTTTCTGCGAATCATTAGCATTTGCCCGGAAAGAAAGAAAACATATCATAAGAACTGCAGCAAACAGCGCAACACTGTTTTTTTTAATCAGCATGTATTCCCCTTTTTTAATTTACAAAATACAATTTGTTAATCGTACGGTATAAGCACCGGACCCATCCGGCAAGAAATCACGTATTATAAATAACATGAAAAGCCGGAAATTCAAACGTTGTTCCTGAAAATTAAAACTTCAAATCTCTCTCAAAACGTATTGCTAAAGAAAATGACAGTTATAAGGTCACAAAATTTGACCTTATAAAGGCGCCCGTACTCAAGATATTAATCTTTTGCATTTACAGAACCAGGGGTAGCTGTGCTCTCAAGAGTAATAATACTCCGCCCAGCAAGCTACGGGGTAGCTCGGCAATTGATGCTCACCGCCTGCAAGGCGGGACATCCCGGTATTTATTATTTATTTTAGATACATATCGCATGTCGAAAGATCCCGCTTGTTTTGCGTGAACTCCGCACCAAGGAGCGGTCGGCGCGACACGCTTCCGATCAATAGTGAAAAAACCATAGAAGCAAACATTCAGATCATTCGGGAAGTACCATAAGGGATCTGTTCTTCATTCTTGACAAAAAGCAGAGGAAAAAAAGAGCTCTTCGTTTAAGGAACATCACGTCTGCGGCTTGATTTTAAGAGCGATAAAATCTTGAGGAACGCTTTTACCGGGAAGGCGGTTTTCTTATTTGCGCTTGGCTTTGAAAGGTTTGCGGGAATTCTTTTTTTCAGGAAGTGCTCTGGCTTCACTCACAACCAGCTTTTGCCCGTCAAGCTCCACACCCTGACAAATTTTAATAACCTTCCGGGCCTCTTCAGGCGTGCTCATTTCCACAAAAGCAAATCCTTTTGATTTGCCCGTGGATTTATCCTTTATAATAGTTGCCGAGATACAGTTACCCAGATCACCGAAATTGTCCAGAAGATCCTCTTTTGTTGTGTCCCCGGACAAGTTTCCTACATATATTTTTTTTGTCATATTTCACCCTTCACCATTAAATGATCTGTTACTCCTGCTGTTTAATTACTAAAAAACCCTTGGGCTTTGAAAAATCCGGGGGCTTCAACCCGGTTCAAGACTCTTCTCTTTAAACCTAATCCGAAAAAAGACATATAGAAAGGTATAAAAAAACACAGAAATTAACGGGATTTACTCTGTCCTGACATGTGAAATGGAAATAATTTTAAAAATCACAGGCTGGGATTTACACAAGTGTTCTATTATAACACAAATCATAAAAAAAAGGGTGTTCTAAAACATTAACGGGACGCTTCTAATTTTTTAACCGGAACAAAGGTTAAACATAGACCGGTCCAAGCTCCCCGCTGTCCAGGTCAAGAAAAGGTTTCCCTTTTACTTTCATAATGAGATCTTTCCCAATGATATTCTGGATCTTGATCTGCAGGTTGGAATTTGTCTGTTCAAGGCTTCTGAGCATGGTAATATCCCAGGAGATATAGTCCACATTCCCGCGTGCAATAACATCCGCAGAAGCAGCATCTCCGGTTAAAAATCCCATTTCCGCAACAAATTTTCCCCGGCCCAGCTGTGCTGCTGTTTTTTCGTCCTGCACCACATCAAACTGCCCCGAAAGGATCAGGGATAAAGCTGTGGTCTTCTGTCCGTTATGAATAATCGTTTCGTCGCAGGCTTCTTTCAGCTGTCCCATATTCCAAAAATCCTGAAACTCCCGGGAATGCAGAGAGGAAAATATGTTTTTATATAAATCCTCCAGATGTTCCGGAATATGGCAGGGCCTTTTTTCCGCCCATAGAAGCAAAATACGCAATGCATTTATAATAATAAAAAACGCATTCCAGAAAGCAACCCAGTAATTACCAGTTGTAAAAGAGTAGACAAGAACAAAAGAATGACCAAACACAAGGATGACCCGCAGCCAAAAAATATCCCGGACGGCAAGGGCGATAAGCATTAAACCATAACCCGTATTGACAAATATACTTTCCATTCAAAACACCTTCAATGTTAATTTAAAATAAAATATTTTATGAATCTAGTTTTTTTCAGGACTTTTGACAAGTCTTTTAAATAAGTTTTTTCGTTTGTTGACACTCTTCCTGTCTTTTTTTATACTGCATCACATTAGGCGCTTTTTTTCGTCATACGAAGTAAACATAATCGCTATAAGATAAATAGAGCCATGCGTTCAGCACTATTAAAATACATCATTTTATCTCTCCTTATTCTGGTCTTCTCCGGATGCAGCAGAACCCGCCTCGTTTACAATTACCTGGATCTGTTTCTTTTATGGAAAATAGATGATTACATCACCCTGAGCGATGAACAGGAAGACCGGGTAAAACAGCAGCTGCAGTTTCTTTTAGAATGGCACCGTAATGATCAGCTGCCCCGATACATACAGTTTGTAGATCAGATTCAAAAAAACACACAAACGGATATGACCGCAGAACATTTTCAACAGTATTTCGAAACCATTGAAGCTTTTCTGCGGGATATCATGATACAGGCAGAACCGGATATCTCTCAGCTTCTGTTCCGGCTGGACCGGGAAAAACAGAATGAACTCATTAAAAATCTGTCAGAAAAACAGGAGCAGCTGGAAAAAAAATATCTGAAATTAAATCAGGAAAAATACAGAAAAAAACGCATTAAACGCACAGAAAAGCTTCTTATGCGTTTTATTGGGAAACTCACAACCAAACAAAAAAAAATCCTGGCGGGCTGGGCTGATAACATGGACCCTTCCCGGGAATTATGGCTGGAGAATCGACGGGCATGGCAGTCTCATTTTCAAAAACAGCTGAGCAAAGATAAACCATACACCTGTAAACAAAAAGAACTAAAACGCCTGCTGATTAACCCGGAACTGTTCAGGTCAAATGAATATGATAAAGTAATGAAACAAAATCAATTGACCATCTTTTCAATGCTTGAAGCTATCCTTCTGCAGCTTACTGAAAAACAGAAATATCATTTAAACAAAGAACTGGGTAAAATAAAAAATGATCTTGTCAGTTTATTAAAAGAATAATGACAGCCGTCCAATGAAAATTATTGCAATCCCTGAAAAGCAATCACTTTACCGCAGATTGTGCAGCTGAATTACTGTTCAGCAGTGCCCACCCGCCGCCAAGAGCCTTATAAGTTTTAACCATGTATCCGGAAATATCTCCCCGGCTGACAGCAAGGGTTTCTTCAAGGCTAAGAAGTGAACGCTGCGCATCAAGAACACTGTTAAAATCCGTCAGCCCGTTACTGTATTTATCCCGGGCAATAACCTCTGCTTCACCGGCAGCCTGAACCGCATTTTTCAAAAATTCAATTCGCCGGCTCTCCTGCACATAGCCCGAAAGCGCATCACGGACCTCGGCAATAGCACTGAGAACTGTTTTTTCATAGGTTGCCAGAAACTGATCCTTTACCGCGGTCTGAGCACGTACCCGGTTTACCAGCTCCCCGGCCTGAAAGACCGGCCAGATCACACCCGGTAGAATCGAATGTGTTCCTGCACCGGCTGTAAAAAGTTCAGAAGAGCTAAAGGACTGTGTTCCAAAAAAACCGGCAAGTGAAAATTTGGGATACAGCATGGCCACAGCCTCACCAATGCGGGCGGACTCAACCGCAAGCTGCCGTTCCGCCCGGCGAACATCCGGCCTTCGCCTGAGCGCATCAGCGTTTATACCGGCAATTTCACCCTCCGGCGGAACGGGTATAGGCATTACCCGGTCAAATCTACCATGTAGACTCCCGGGCTGCTGTCCGAGTAAGACCGCCATGGCGTTCAGAGAAGCTTCGAGCCCGACTTGTAAAAGCGGAATGGCTGAACGGGTAGACTCCATATTGTATCGGGCCCTGGAAACATCCAGCGCATCCGTCAGCCCGACAATGTAACGCGACGAAAGGATATCAAGTGTATCTTCCTGAGCCTTCAGGTTTTTACGGGCCACCCGAAGCCGACGCTGAAAAGTTCTTATCTCTATGTAATTCAAAGCCACTTCTGCCGCCAGACTTATCCACACATCATTCAGGTCGGCAATTTCTGATTCAAGCTTGGCACCGGCAGCCTCGATCGCCCGGCGGGTCCCGCCAAAAATATCGGCTTCCCAGGAAACATCAAAGCCGGCACGGTACAGATTAACATATTCGGCCCCCCCGGCGTCTTTGCCGGTCCTGATCCTGGAAAACTCGCCGGCACTGTCAATTTTTGGATAAAAGTCTGACCGGCTGATCCCAAGTTCAGCCCGGGCAGCCTGAACCCTGGCAGCAGCCGCACGCATATCCGGTGAACCCTCCAAAGCCAGGGTGACAAATTCCACAAGCATTTTGTCACCAAAACCGTTCCACCAGTCCGCGAGCACCCGGACACCGGCAGTCGCATTATCATCAGCAGGCAATCCACGAACACTGAAGTCGGGTGTATGCAGCTTCGGAACAATATAGTCCGGGCCGACACTTATACATCCGCTAAAAAGAACAGGGCCGCAAAACAAAAAACATGCTGTCAACAAGCCCGTAAATTTAAATTTATGATTCATCAGATATACTCCCGGTTGTGTTTTTCTTCGGGCCGTTAATTTTTTCGCGCAAAGTCTGAAAAACCACGTACAGTCCGGGTACCAGAACTATCCCCAGCAGGGTGGCGGCCAGCATCCCTGAAAAAACCGTGGTGCCGATGGCCCTGCGGCTGGCCGCGCCCGCGCCCGTGGAAAAGACCAAGGGCAGCATGCCGAAAATAAAAGTGAAGGCGGTCATGAGTACGGCCCGGAATCGTTCATAGGACCCTTTTTTGGCTGCTTCCAGAATAGAGAAGCCTGCTTCACGCTGTTTTTTACAGAACTCCACAATCAGGATCGCATTCTTCCCGGCCAAACCCACCATCAGGATGAGACCCAGCTGGGCATAGATGCTCAACGGCAGTCCGGTAACCATCAGACCGATAAGTGAACCCAGCATGGCCACGGAGATGGACAGCATGACCGGCAACGGGGTGGACCAGCTTTCATACTGGGCTACCAGGAAAAGGTAGCCGAACATAAGTGCCAGCAGAACCAGAACACCAACCTGTCCGGAAGCTTTTTTCTCCTGATAGCTGGCGCCGGACCATTCAATGGCATATCCGTCCGGCAGTTTTTCCCGGGCCAGTTTTTCTGCCAGGTCCATGGCAGTTCCGGTGCTGGCAAAAGGAGCAGTCAAAGCATTAATCGCCGCGCTGGAGAACTGGTTGTGGCGTTCGATAATGCGCGGCGCCACCGTATGTTTGATGGTAGCCATGCTGGACAGGGGAACCATTTTTCCGTTCAGGCTTTTGACATACAGGTCTTCAATCTCTTCTGCATTTTTCCGGTGTTTCCATCCGGCCTGGACATAGACCCGGTTCACCTGACTGCCGAGATTGATGTCATTGACATATCTGGACCCCAGGTTGTTCTGCAGACACCTGAATATATCAAGAATTTCCACCCCCAGGGCTTCTGCTTTGGCCCGGTCAATGTCCACAAACAGGTGCGGTGTGCGCGCGGAATAGGTGCTGAAGGCCATGGCAATCTGTGGATCCATATTTAAATGACCCAGAAAACCGTTCAGCGCGGCTTCAAGTTTTTGCGGATCAGAACTACCCGTGGCCTGAAGACGCATCTCCATACCACCGATCATCCCCAGGCCCATAATGGCCGGGGGTGAAAAAAGGTTGATGTTGGCTTCTGGCATGGCAGAAAATTCTCCGGAAAGTTTCCCGATAATATCATTAATGTTCAGCCCCGGTCCGGCCCGCTGGTCCCAATCGGAAAGACCTGAGATGATCAGACCCATGTTTTCACCGCTTCCGAAAAAACTCCATCCGCATACAGAAATCACAAAATCGACCCCCGGGGTATCCAGAAATCTTTGAGAAACCTGCTGCATAACGTCAGCCGTGCGTTCCAGAGAAGCGCCTTCGGGCAGCTGAACGCTGCCGAAAATGGCACCCTGGTCTTCATCCGGGATAAAAGCAGTGGGGGTCGTTGAAAAAATGAACCCGGCCGCAGCAAAGGTCACCAGCAGTAAAAAAACCACCAGAAAAGCCCGACGGGCAAGCTGGTGAGAAAGAGAAACATAGGTATTCCGGGCTTTGCCCAGCGCACGGTTGAACCATGCCAGAGGTCCGCGGGAAAATGGTTTCGGCAGCCGAAGCATGGAAGCGCACAGGGCCGGAGACAGGGTCAGGGCGGTGATGGTTGAAAAAAGCACCGCAGAGGAAATGCTCACTGCGAACTGCTGATAGATCTTGCCGGTCATGCCCGATACAAAGGCAATGGGCACAAAAATCGCCAGCAGTACCAGGGTGGTAGCAATGACCGGTCCGGAGACCTGCTGCATGGCCTTGATGGTGGCATCATAGCGGCCAAGTTTTTCACTTTCCATCAGAAAAAGTACCCGTTCCACCACCACAATGGCATCGTCCACCACCAGACCCACGGAGAGCACCAGGGCAAACAGGGTCAGCATGTTGATGCTGTAGCCGAAAGCCATCAGTACGGTAAAGGTTGCACAGAGGGAAACCGGAATGGTTAAGGCCGGTATCAGGGTGGCGCGGAAATCCTGGAGAAAAACGAAGCAGACCAGCACCACCAGCATCAGGGTCAGACTGATAGTAAATATGATCTCCTTAATAGTGGCCCGGACAAAATCGGTTGAATCAAAAGAGAGGAAACACTCAAAATCATCAGGAAAGTTTTTTTCCAGACGTTTGATCTCGGCCTGCACCCTGTCAACGGTTTCCAGAGCATTTGATCCGGCCATTTGATTGAGGCCCATTGTAACGCAGGGAGCACCGTTATACAGGTCATAGGTGTTATAGTATTCAAGTCCCATTTCCACTTCTGCCACATCGCTCAGCCGTACCTGGGATCCCCGTCCGGAAGAACGCACAATAATATTTTTAAAGTCTTTGGAACTGTTTAACCGGCCCTGGGTTTGAAGAGTATAGAGTACTTTCCGGGTCTTCGGACCGGGTGCGGTTCCCACCGAACCGATGGATGCCTGGAAGTTCTGAGACTCAATGGCGGAGATCACCTCGTCCACACTCAGGCCCAGAGCGCTTAATCGGTCAGAATCAAGCCAGACCCGCATACTGTATTTTGAAGAGAAGACCCTGGCTTTGCCCACTCCGGGTATGCGGGTGATCGCACTTTTAATGTAATCATGGGTGTAGTTACTCAAAAAATTTCTGCTGTGTGTGCCTTTGGGGGAACGTACGATCAGAAGACCCAGAAAATCTGAAAATTCAATAGACACGGTGACACCCTGCCGGGACACCTCAAGAGGCAGGCGAGGGGTGGCCAGCTGCACCCGGTTCTGCACCTTAACCAGAGCAATGTCCGGATTTGTGCCCACGGCAAAGGGAATGGTGAGAGTGTAGGTACCGTTGTTTTCACATTTGGACGTCATATAGAGCATGTCTTCCACGCCGTTGATCTCATCTTCCAGGGGTGCGGCAACAGTTGCGGCCAGCACTTCGGCGCTGGCACCCGGATACATGGCAGTCACAACAATTTGGGGCGGTGCCAGTTTGGGATACATCTCCACCGGTAAAGAAAAGAGGGACATTATCCCGGCCAGAGTCAGGAGAATGGACACCACCATGGCCAGGCGCGGACGGTCAATGAATATCTTCGAAATCATTTCTCTTTTCCTTTAGAAGCAGGGGCAGCGTTATGAACGACCTGAACCGTTATGCCGGGCATGACTTTTTGCACACCTTCAATGACAATGGATTCTCCTTCGGTCAGGCCGGATTTTACAACAAAGCTTTCTTCAAGCACAGACCCAAGGGTTATCGGTCTCTTGTGGACTTTCGCCTCTTTGTCGACAATAAAAACAGAGTGTCCCTGGACATCGGAAACAACAGCAGCCTGGGGAATGATCAGGTCTTTGGGGCGATCCGGGTTGGCCAGCAGCAGCTTGACATAAGAGCCGGGGATGAGAAGCCCGTTTGGATTGTCAAATCTCAGCCAGATCGTGATGGTTCCGGTCTCCGGATCCATTTCATTATCCACAAAGTCCCGCTGTCCTGCTGCATTAAACGCCATGCCGCCGGGCAGGATTACTCTGGAGCTGATCTTGAGCGATTTGCCGGAAATATCCTGTTCCAGCAGCTTCAGATAATGCCGGTCCGCAGGCGAAAACCTGACCCGTACGGGATTTGTCTGAACAATGCGAGCCAGGCGCAGGCTTGCAGAACTGACATAATTTCCTGATTTAATTTCAGCCAATCCGATCTGGCCGCTGATCGGGGCCGCGATCCGGGTATATCCCAGATCGATCTCAGCCAGTTTGAGGCTGGCCCGTGCCATTTCAACTGCTGCTTTTGCGCTTTGTGCATCACTTACGGCCATGTCCATATCTGCCTGTGAGATGCTGCGTGTTTCGGCCGACTGGAGACGTTGAAGATATTTTTCCGCCCGTACCTGCCGGGCTTCAGCCTGGGCAAGCTCGGCCAAACGCAAATCAACAGTGGCCCGGTACTCTCTGGAATCTATAGTAAACAGGAGCTGCCCCTTTTCAACCCGGCTGCCTTCTTTAAAAAGAACTTCGGCAATATATCCTTCGATTCTGGGGACCAGATCAACCTGCTGGATCGGTTCTACATGGGCAATATACTCTTTCTCTTTTTCAATATACTCTTTTTTGACTTTCAATACTTTTACGACAGGCGGCCCGCCGGCTCCCATCATTCCCGGAGGCATGCCCGTCATGCCGGGTCCGGCCAGACGGGCAGACACGAACCAGCCCATGGCAAATGCGCCGGCAATGATAAGGATGATAATGATTTGAGAGGAAAACCGGTTTCCATTGCTGTTTTTTTGCGTATTCATTTTTCACCTTCTACTGCTAAAAATTAATTTTTAATTTTCCTGAACCGGGTTTAAAAAACCCCTTAAAAAAGTATCCACCAGCATTTGGGGTGCTGAATTAATGGCAACATCGCCGTCATGAATGCACTCGCTCATAGCCCGCATCATCATTTCAAGGTTCTTTGCCGCCCAGTGAATATTAATATGTTTTCTGATAACCCCTTCCTGCTGGAGACATTCGATCATGTCATGAAAAAGCTTTAAAGCCTGTTTGATAATAGACTGGTTAACCGGATCCTGCTGAATAAATGGCTCATAAAGCAAAAAATCAAACTGGACACATTGACGAATTATTATTTCAGCAAGCTTTTTCAGCCTTTCAACGGCTGGAATATCCTCTTCCAGTACAGGCATTAATCGGGTCTGTATCTGATCGTCAAGTTCAAGAACAACTTTTTGAAACAGTTTTTCACGTGAGGGAAAATAGCGAAACAGGGTGGTTCGGCTGATTCCCGCATTATGAGCGATATCTTCCAGGGAAGATCCGGGATTTAAGGACAAATAGGCAATAACCGCCTTAATGATCTGATCTTCTTTTTTAACAGACATTATCACATTCCTTTAGAAACATTAGAATATAATTTGGAACACAATTGTTCTAAAAGTATCGCCTTAAGTCAAGTAAAAAAAGTTGCCATATGAACGATTCACATTATATAGTACTGAGAAAAATCAAATTATGTTATTTTTTATAAATAACCTTATAGTAATTAATATTCAAGGAGAAGTTAATGGGAGACGCTAAAAACTCCGGGAAGTTCAAGTCGTTACAAATTGAGGCCACAACCCTTCCGGATGCATGGTTTCAAACCGTGTATAAATGCATTGAAACAGGAAGAGACTTTAAGATAGACCAGGGGTCTTTTGAAGGTGAAAAACGCCTTGAATTTGATTATATAACCGTGCACATAAAACATCCGGGCTCTCTGCCTCTGCTGCCGCAAATCCCCGGTCAGTACAGCCTGCCGAATCCTGTAGCCGATGATTATCTTTATGACTACCTGCCGTATCTTATGACAGGCGCAATGAAGCCGGGCGAGTCTTATACTTACGGGCAAAGGATATGCAAATACCCGCTTCCCCCGGGATATGAAAGTTACCGCTTAGAAAAAAACCAGGGGATCCTGATTCAGGATAAAGAGGTTTGGGAAAACAATAATATTATCATCAGGGAAAATGATCAGACGTACCTGAACCAGATAGAACTTCTCATCTGGACCTATAAAAACAAAGGGCATCGAAACAACCAGATGGTGCTGCAGGTAGCTCACCCCACTGACGTGCTCTTAAAAGATCCGCCCTGTCTACGCTCCATTGATACCCGAATCCAGGACGGCAAACTTCATTTTATCATCTACTTTCGCTCCTGGGACCTGTGGGGAGGTTTTCCCGCAAACCTTGCGGGCATCCAACAGATGAAAGAGTACCTTGCCTCGGAAATCGGGGTGGAAGACGGCGAGATCATTGCCTCTTCAAAGGGTCTTCACCTTTACAATTATGCCTGGGAACTGGCAGAATGTCTCCGCGGAAAAACTATAGAAGAATTTAGAAACGGACTCTAAGCGACCCGGTAAAAAGAGCGCTTCGCTCGAAGAGCATCATACCTTTGGCATGATTCGAGGAGTACTGCGTTTGAGGTAAAAACAAACACCTAAAATCGACTGGCCAGCCTTGAAAAAAAATTTTCAAGAACTATTTAATTCGGAATTGTCTTATGATACTTCATCAAAAACCGGGTAAATATCAACTGTCTGAAATACAAAAAATACAAAGACCCTCGTCGTAAAACCGTGAGTCTTTTATGATCATAAATAAACAGCTGCTGCTTTACTCTTTTAAATGAAAGATAAAAATCGAGCTGGACTTTGTCTCTATATCCGATTCATCAATTTCAGTTGCCGGATTATCTTCTGTCTTAATCACAATACTGGTATCATATACCGGCGCAATAATTTCAGGAATGCCGTCACCGTCAATATCATCTGTCTTGACTTCAGCCGCCATACAGGCCCGGTCAATATAGAGAGCTCCCCGGCTCAGGTTCAGGGTAGTACCGCTGACTCCATCATTGCGGTAATAATAAAGAGCTCCCTTACCGTCTCCGGCAACAACCAGATCTTTTAAACCGTCATCATTAAGATCCTTTACAATAAATTTTCCCGGCGCTCCCTGGGTATAGGGTGATCCGGGTCGATCCGTTGCATAAAGATCCTGGGCTACGGCTGTTTTGTTTTCCGGGTCAAGATCGGGATCCCCCTGATCGATCATCACCGGAACCCATGCATCGGTATTCATGGGATCACCTGGAACTTCAAACAGATATATTCCCGCCGGCCAGAAACGTTTGTTATTAACGCAACCCTGATGGTTATGAGTTGACACAAACATATCCATTTTTCCGTCATCCTGCAGATCTTCCAGTTGCACATCAAAGGTCCGCCCGAGAGGCTTGTCGGACAGGTACTGGTTATTTATGGTATGCCTTTTCCACGGCCAGAGAAGACCGAAACCCGGGCCGGGATTTTCAAACCACATCAATGAATCACCCCGGAAGGAATGAAAAAGTTCTGAGCCAAAAACATTAAATAGAAAGGCTCCATGAACAAGAAATTGCGGGGCCACAATATCAAGATCACCGTCAGCATCCAGATCATACATCTGAAAAAGAAATCCAGCGCCATCACCAATATCATAGGGCCCTTCAAAGGTTCCATTGCCTTCATTTATAAAAAGCTCAGTCCACATGGCACGGAAACCAAACATCCATCTCAGCAGACTGAACCGGGAGGTAACAAAATCTTCATCTCCATCGTTATCCGCATCAAAAAAGATAGCCCGGTGATATGATGCTTTACCCTTTAAAGTATTATTACCCTTGTAGATGGTTTTTTTAATCCAGTTGGCAGGCTTGGTAATATCCCCACCCTGATTTTCCAGATAATAAATACCGGCATTATTTACAGGAATAATAAAATTATCCAGAACCATGATATCTGTATCATCATCCTCATCCATATCTCGAAAAATGGTCTCATTGGCAAAAGCAAAGGTTTCATTAATTACAGACTCACTCCAGGTACTTAAGTCACTGCCGTCCCAGGTATAAACTGCCACGGCACTATTGGCCGTCTGAAGATCAAGATCACTTCCTCCGCCCGAAGTTGCCACAATCTCTTTAATACCATCACCATTGAGATCACCGATGGTCACATAAGCAACTCCCTGAAAACCGGGAACATCAACCGCACCCGGCGTTTCCCGGTCAGGAAGCGGTGTGGTAATACCGGTAACAGTATACCGCTCAAAAGCATCAACAACTGTCTGGTTATCGGTAACACTCACCTCTGTGATTGACGAAATAGCCGGTGATGTAATAAAAACACTCACCAGCATGACAAGAAAGCAAACCATTTTTTTAAACATTTTATTTCTCCTTTTTTCTACAGGTTGTTAACCGTTATTAAACCGCAGGACTTTTAATTATGAACTATATTTTGTCAAAGCAACATCGTAACATAAAACCAAACAGCTATCAGTACAAAAAATATTGGCCTTCCTTACAACAACACGAATACTTATTAAAAAGATAAATGATTTTTAAAAAACAGCCGAGATATTTATGGAAAACTTAAAAAAGTTGGTTTGTAAACAATTTATTATTGAAACCTACAGAATGCAATAGATAAGGATTTTTTGTGTTATCAGCTTTTATAATAAAACGACATGGAAAAACCATTCAAAAATATCTTCTTATTTCAGTTAATTTTAAAGCTGATTAAACAACAAACTATCAGCCCCTACCATAACGGAGGCCCCCTCCTTTTGTCTCTGGTTTGATTTAACTATTTACGGTAGTGGAGTAATCGTTGAAATTGTCTGAGTGGTTCTGACGGACTTAGATGGTCAAGGAAAATATTATGAAATAAAGGATATACTTAATAATGCAAGGGTATGCCTATGTTTGCTTGTTGCTATTTAATTGAAATTTGATGTATGAATGGCTGTGTGTATCGTACGGGGTGAAAAGAGAGAGGGGTGAAGTGTGGACTGCTAAACTAATAAAATCAAAAATATTTAACTTCGGATTTCCGATGTTTGTAATACCTTCAAAAGTTATTGATGAGAGCCTTTTTCCCTTCCGTTATAAAAATGGTTAATTAGGGACACTTCCCTATTATATTGACAGGGTCTGAAAAAGCATATAGACATTATTTATGCCACGAATAGCCCGTATAACAGCAATAAAATATCCCCATCATATTACACAG
>CAYLYF010000057.1:0-25669 GCA_964387595.1 uncultured Thermodesulfobacteriota bacterium
AACTCTTTCACTCTGAGGGTTTTTTTTTAGGCTGAAAATCGCTCAGCTTAGGTAATACATATTTACTTTTTTTATAACATATATAATTATGCTCCGCAAAGATGACCGCAGGCAGCCTGGATCTTCCGGGAAATCCATAAAAAAAGGGCTGCCCTATTAATTGATAAGGCAACCCTGTAATTTTTAAACTCTGTAATGTTTGCTGTTAGCGGTTAAAAAGGGACATCGTCATCGGGGATATTAGAAGGACCTTTGTCAAAGGGGTTGTCGTTGCTTTTTGGTGAGGCGCCGGCTCCTTCACCTTTGCTTCCCAGCATGCGCATGTTTTCAACAATAATGCTAGTTGTCCATCGTTTATTTCCGTCTTTGTCTTCCCATTCACGTGTCTGAAGTCTGCCTTCAACATAGATAAGGCTGCCCTTGTGAAGATATTCCCCACATATTTCAGCAGTACGGCTGAAAGCCGTGCATTTATGCCATTCTGTTTCATCTACTTTTTCGCCCTGTTTGTTCTTGTAAACTCTGGATGTGGCGAGGTTAAAGTTGGTAACAGCACTTCCACCTTGGGAGTATCTTACTTCCGGATCCTTCCCCAGTCTTCCCACAAGAATTACCTTATTTACTGACATTTTATGCTCCTATAATAAATTAGATTATTGACGTAATCAGTATTAATAGCTTTGTAAAAAGTGGTTAATACTGTTTGAGATGGCTAAGTAAAAATTTTGAGATACAAGGCTTCGTGATTTTTCAGGTGTGAGACTATACCTCGGGAATGTCGAGCATCTGAAAAATTGCTGCAACGCAGTAGATCGGGCTTTTTACGACGCCATCAGTATTTAATAATTAATCAAATGTAAAGTCAAGGATTTTGCCTGTCTTTCTGAAGTTTGCAAGCCGCCTTCCGCAATCGGCTGCTCCGGGCATTATGCGCTCTGCTCTTTGCCCTTTCACTTATTTATTTTGTTATTGACTGGAAAACCTTTATAATCTAGACTTAGCTGCGGTTCTGAAAGTAATTTAACACTTTGATATTGCATTGTTAATTATACCTTTTTGCTTTAAAACGATATTTTTAAAAGAGAAAAATGGCTTCAAAAAAAAATGTACAAAATCCTGCTGTTGAAGTTGCCGGAATAATACTTATCGGTTTTTCAATTTTTCTGAGCTGTTGTCTTTTTACCTATTATCCTGATGACCCTTCATTTATAACGGGTTATTCTCAGATTCCTGAAAAGATAATTAATCTGGGGGGGCTGGTGGGGGCTTATGTGTCCAGCTGGCTTTTTCAGATGCTGGGTTTGGGCGCATATATAATTCCTGTTTCAATATTCCTTCTGGCAATTAAGATACTTTTTAAGCCGGATTTCCCCTATGTTTTTTATTTAAGGTTTTTTTTATACCTTCTTTTATTTATCAGTATTGAGACGTTAATGAGTCTGTTCTTCGGAACGCCTGGTTTTGTCCGGTATGATTTTGATTTCGGCGGAGTTCTGGGCTTGTTCCTGTCCGGTTCTTTAACCGGATATCTAAATGTGTTCGGAACTTATCTTCTTATTGCAGTTCTGGTCCTGCTGATTATCATGGCGATTACTAAAGTATCCTATGTCCATCTCTGGAGCGGTTTTTCAAGCAGGGCTTTTTCCGGGATAAAGGGACCTGCAGGAAATGCTGCTGTTTTTTGCCGTGACCGGATCAGCAAACTGTCTGAGCTTTTTCGGAAAAGAAAGAAAAAGAAAGTTGTTGAAAAGAAAGTAGCGGCTGTTATGGATATTTCCGATTCCGTTTTTGAGGAGGAAGCGGTAACGGTTGAATCGAAACCCGAAAGTCCGGTTTACAGACAGACTGAGATCAAGGACGATATCCCGATAAATGTTTATGTGGAAAAAAAGGAAAAGAAAGATAAAGATAAACAAGACCCCAGTTTTGATCCGGTCAAAAAAATGCCTGCTGTTGATTATAAACTTCCGACCCTTAGCCTGCTTGATGAAGCTTCAGACGGCGGTATTGAATTTGACCGGGAGGTGTTAAGAGAGGATGCGGATGTTCTTATTCAAAAAATGAATGACTTCGGGGTGAAGGGCAAAATTGTTGAGATCAGTCCCGGGCCTGTTGTTACCCGATATGAATTTGAGCCTGCACCCGGTATAAAATTGAACAAGATCGTGGGGCTTTCAGATGACTTGGCTCTTGCGCTTAAGGCACTGAGTGTCAGGATCGCGCCGATACCCGGGAAATCTGTTATCGGTATTGAGCTTCCCAATAAAAAACGCAAGAACGTATCTTTCCGGGAGATCGTTTCACGGGAAGAATTTATCCGCTCAAAATCAAAGCTGACGCTTGGGCTTGGGAAGGATATCGCCGGGGGGACGGTCATTAATGATCTATCCCGTATGCCGCATCTGCTTGTTGCCGGGACAACGGGTTCCGGTAAAAGTGTTTTTGTGAATACCGTCATATGCAGTATCCTGTATAATTCCACTCCTGATGACGTGCGTTTTCTGATGATCGATCCTAAAAGGCTGGAACTTTTTCCCTACGACGGTATCCCTCATCTGCTCCTTCCGGTTGTGGTTGATCCGAAAAAGGCTGCTGTGGCACTCAGCTGGGCGGTTCAGGAGATGGAGCGCAGGTATAAGACCATTGCGGAAAACGGCACCCGGAATATTGTGCAGTATAACAAGAAAATATTAAAAGAGATCGAAAGCGGAAAAATATCTGCCGAAGATGTGCAGAAGATGCCTTACATTGTTGTGATCATCGATGAGCTTGCCGACCTGATGCTTATCGCCTCAAAGGATGTGGAAAGTTATATTGCCAGGCTGGCCCAGATGGCAAGGGCGTGCGGTATTCATCTTCTCATTGCGACCCAGCGCCCGTCTGTTGATGTCTTAACCGGTGTGATAAAGGCAAATTTTCCCAGTAGAATATCTTTTCAGGTATCCTCAAAGGTTGATTCACGTACGATCATTGACACCATGGGTGCCGAGAAACTGCTCGGCATGGGTGATATGCTTTTCATTCCTCCGGGTACATCCAGGATCCAGAGAATACACGGTGCCTATATCTCTGAAAAAGAGATCTTCCGCATTACTGAATTTATAAAGGCCCAGGGACAGCCGACGGCATATGATGAATCAATTGTAGCCGTTAAGGAGGAGGAAACAGATTCTCCGGTTGAGGGTGATGACGATTATGATGAGCTTTATGATCAGGCTGTGGCACTTGTGGCAGATATAAGACAGGCCTCTATTTCAATGCTTCAGCGCAAGATGCGGGTGGGATATAACCGTGCGGCAAGGATGATCGAGCGGATGGAAAAAGAGGGCGTTGTGGCTGCCAGTGACGGGGTCAGGCCAAGAGAGGTTCTAATAAATAAACTGTAAAGAGTGTGGAATTCGGAATTCGGAATGACGAATATGTTTAATAAAGATTAATTGAGCACGGAATGTTTTATGAAAAATAAAAATCTTCAATTTTTGCTTTTGCTGGTAGTTATTGTTTCTTTTGCGACCTGTCCTGCTGCCTTCTGTGAGTCTTCTGAGCTTGACAGCTGCATTGCAGGTGTTGAAAAACGTTATGGCTCCATGAAAGATATCCAGGCTTCTTTTAAGCAGGAAACATTTTTAAGTGTTGCCAACCGTATAGAAAAAGCTGAAGGAGACGTTTATATTAAAAAAGGCGGGAAGATGTTCTGGGATTATAAGGTTCCGTCGCCGCAGAAAATCATACTGGACGGTCAAAATCTCTGGGTGTATCTTCCTGATGAAAAACAGGTGATGAAAAATACCTTTTCATCTGTTTCATCACATATTGTGGTGGATCTTTTCCATGGAAGGGTAAATATTAAGGAACGCTTTAATGTCTCTTTATCAAAGACAGGTAATGAGGATAAATCTAAAAAGATTGTTTTAGAACTTCTGCCGAAAGAATATGATCCTACGATCAGAAGGCTTATCCTTGAAATTGAACCTGCCTGTTCCCTGATCAACAAAACCGTACTTGAAGATGAGCTCGGTACAAGGACAACCCTTATATTCAGCGGTTTTAAGGTAGATAAGGGAATCAATGATTCTTTTTTCTCTTTTACGCCGCCTCCGGGAGTGGAAGTTTTTAGTCCGCCAAAATTTTAAAAACCGGCGAATGGCTATGAGCATAGTGCATAGTGCATAGTGCATAGGGTAAAACATGAGTTCTTGAAGGCTTGAAATATTGAGTTTTAATTTTAAATACAACATCCAGTATCAAGTATTATAGATCCTTTTACCGGAATCTTAAATCCTAAATGATATCTTTTTAAGCTATAATTTCTTCTGGAAATATCTTCTTAAATGTCTTCTAATTTATCAAAACAGTCTGATCATAATAATCCGGCCGGCAGTCTTTTAAGTCTTCTTGAAAAAGGCGGGACGGATATTCATGTGTCCGGGGTAAAAGGCTCAGCGTCTTCTTTTGTAAGCTCACATCTTTTCGGAAAACTCAAAAAAAACTTTCTCATTGTTGCGCCTACCCATGATGCTGCCCGGGAGACATATTATGAGCTTATTTTTTTCCAGGGCAGAAAAAAAAATACCTGTGATGCGCTGACTGAGGATATTCTGCTTTTTTCTACCCCGGAGACCCATCCTTATGAAAATGTGTTAAGTCACTGTGACGTAAGCGCCCGGCGGATGTGGACGCTGTACCGTTTGTGTGATGCCCGGGAACCGTTCATTGTTGTGACCAGCATCAGAGCTCTTTTGCAGAAGACCCTTCCTCCGGATGTGCTTATCGATTCCTGCCGGACCGTCTCAACCTGTGAAGAAATAGACCGTGAAGGGCTTTCGAAAGTACTTGTTGAAGGCGGATATACCCGGGTCAGTCTGGTGGAGGATAGGGGTGATTTCAGCATCCGCGGCGAAGTCATGGACGTTTTTCCGCCCGGTTATGACAGGCCTGTGCGGCTGGATCTGTTTGGTGATGTGGTTGAGTCGATAAGGCTTTTTGATCCGGTCAGTCAGCGTTCATCTTCGGATCTTTCAGATGCTGTCTTTGTTCCGGTCCGTGAGATCGTCCTGTCTGACAGTATTGTGAACCGGTTCAGGGACAGGACTGAGGAAAAAGAGTTTGGTGAGATATTTTCAACCCGTAAAGGGAAGTCCTTTTTTGATAATATTATGAGCGGCTTTATCCCGTCCGGTGTTGAATATGCGCTTTCCTATCTCTATTCTTCCCCGTCCTCTCTTTTTGATTATCTTCCGGATGACCGGCTTGTGTTTTGGCGGGATAAACGGGAAATTGATGAGACTTTTGAAAAACTAAAAGCTGACATTGAAGATTATTACCATGGGGCTATTGATGAAAGGCGGGTGGCATCTCCTCCGGAGGAGTCCTTTATCCTTAAGGTCCCTTCTCAAACGCAGCAGGTTTTTTTTGAGCCCTGGCGCATAGAAAGACCGGGTATCGCCAATGTATCTTTTCCGGCGCAGTCAAATGAGGATATCCGCAGTCAAATTGTTTCTTCCGAGTCATCGTCCGGCATGCTTTCTGCTCTTGCTGAAAAGATCGAGCAGTGGATTGCCGCAGGTGTTCGGGTTTTCCTGATATGTCATACCGGGAGCCAGAGTGAACGGCTTAAGGATCTTTTGGCGGATTATGGCCAGGGTTCAGACATTATCACTGATATTCGGTTCAGTGATGCCCTTAAAGATGCAGACCGGGATAAGGCTAAAATTTTTGTCGGCAGTCTGGTCACCGGATTCAGGTATGATGACGGCCTGCTTGTTATTATTACGGAAGAGGAAATTTTCGGTGAAAAAAGACGGCGGGCTAAGGCGCCAAGCCGAAAACAGGGGACAGCAGTTGCCGATTTCAGTGACCTTAAACAAGGTGACCTTATTGTTCACCGGGATAACGGGATAGGACTTTTTAAAGAATTGATCCGGCTGGATGCCGGCGGGATGAGTGCAGACTATATTCTTCTTGAATATCTTGGCAATGACAGGCTGTATCTCCCGGTTGACCGGATCAATCTTATCAATAAGTATGAAGGGTCGGAAGATACGGCACCGCAGCTGGACAAACTGGGCGGCGTCTCCTGGAAACGGACAAAGAAGAGAGTAAAGGAAGCCATAGAAAAGATCGCAAATGATCTTATCGAGCTTTATTCGGCAAGGAAAGTTTATCAGGGACACGCTTTTTCTCCTGTGGATCATTACTACAGGGAGTTTGAAGCGGCCTTTCCATTTGAAGAGACACCGGATCAGCTTTCAGCCATAGAGGATGTGATGAACGACATGTCGTCTGACATGCCGATGGACAGGCTTATCTGCGGGGATGTGGGGTTCGGAAAAACAGAGGTAGCTTTGAGATCCGCATTTAGAGCGGTGATGGATGGAAAACAGGTCAGTGTGCTGGTGCCCACCACGGTTCTGGCACAGCAGCATTATTTGACCTTTAAGGAACGTTTTGAAGCCTATCCTGTACGGGTGGATATCTTAAGCCGTTTCAGAAATGCCAGGGATCAGAAGAGAATACTGGGAGAGCTCGCCGAAGGCAAAGTTGATATTATTGTGGGTACACACAGACTTGTGCAAAAAGATGTGGGGTTTAAGGAACTGGGTCTTGTTGTGATCGATGAGGAACACCGCTTCGGGGTGAAGCATAAAGAGCAGCTGCAGAGGATCAGAAAGACCGTTGATGTGCTCACTCTTACAGCGACACCCATCCCCAGGACACTGCAGTTGTCCCTTTTCGGTATCCGGAACTTTTCAACCATAGAGACACCGCCCGAGGACAGGCTTTCCATAAGAACGGTGATGACGCACTTTGAAGATGAGGTGATAAAGGATGCCATCATCCGTGAAATTACCCGGGGCGGGCAGGTATTTTTTGTTCATGACAGGGTGCATTCAATCTCTGCCATGGGACAATATCTGAAAAGGCTTGTTCCCGAGATAAGTCTGGGTATCGCACATGGGCAGATGAAAGAAAAAGAGCTTGAAAACGCTATGATGCGGTTTGTGAAAAAAGAGGTGGATGTGCTTTTGTGCACCACCATTATCGAGTCTGGTCTTGATTTCCCCACGGCGAATACGATTATTATAAATAATGCCCATCGGCTTGGACTTGCGCAGATGTATCAGCTCAGAGGCCGGGTGGGACGGGGGAAGGTTAGGGCTTATGCCTATCTCCTGATTCCCGGAACCAGTATTTTGAGCAGGGATGCGGCAAAGCGTCTTGAAGCTGTCTCTGAATTTACCGAGCTGGGCTCCGGTTACCGGCTTGCAGCGCGTGACCTTCAGATACGGGGTGCTGGAAATATTCTGGGACATTCCCAGTCGGGCCGTATTGCTTCTGTTGGAATTGATATGTATCTTGAGCTGTTAAATGACACCATTAAAGAGCGGAAAGGCGAGAAACATGTGCCCAGGATCGATCCTGAGGTGAATATAAATATCCCGGCATTTATACCGGAGGAGTATATTTTAGATGTTAACCAGCGTCTGCTGATATATCGGCGGTTTGCAACAGCTGTTTCTGATGAGGAGGTTATCGATATTGAGGAAGAACTCCTTGACCGTTTTGGGCAGCCGCCGGTTCAGGTTGAAAATCTTATTAAAATAGCGGGACTTAAAAATGTTCTTAGAAATAATATGATTATATCTGTTGACTGCAGTAAAAAGGAAATTATTCTGACTTTTCATGAAGAGGCTGAAATGCAGCTTGAAAAGATCCTTGCTATTGTTTCATCTGATCAGGCACGGTTCAGGTTTACAAAAGACAACAGGCTTATTGCCGGATATGACCGTAATTGTGATATAATTCTTGAAATAAAGGGAATTTTAAAGTAGTTATGTTAAGGTTTAGGTGAATGCCCTTTAGAAGCCATAAAATTTGAAAGGAAGAAAATGAAGATTATTAAAGTTTTGTTCGCAGTGCTTTTTTTATGCGGTATATTATTAACGGATCTTAGTGCTGAAACAGTTATGCTGGACCGGATCGTGGCTGTTGTGAATGATGAGATTATCACTTTGGCTGAGCTTGAAAAGTTTAAGGATATTCTGTATATGGGAGCGGAACAAAAGCCTTCGGATCCGCAGGCTAATTTACAGCTGATCAATCAGATGGTGGAAAAGAGACTGATGCTTCAGGAGGCAAAAGTTCTGGAGGTCAAAGTTACGGAAGCGCAGCTCCAGAGTGCGATAAAGGATGTCGTTCAAAAGAGTAATGCGTCTCTGGATGATTTTAAAAAAATTGTAAAACAAAACGGGATAACTTTTGAGGAGTACCGCGATCTTTTAAAATCAGAACTTATCCAGTCTCAGGTCATCGTCCAGCGGGTTCAGGCAAAGATAAGTATAACGGATAAAGAGGTTGAGGAATATTATTTAGAGAAGATTAAGCCTGATGAAACACCCGGTGAAAGGGTGCGCATACAGCAGATACTTTTTGCCCTGCCAAAAGATGGTTTACCTGAAGATATTGCAGTTGTAGAAAAAAGAGCTGCTGAGGTTCATAAACGCCTGCGTGAAGGAGAATCGTTTGGAAAGATGGCCGCCACCTATTCCCAGGGCCCGGCTGCAAAATCAGGCGGCGATCTGGGGTATTTTAACCGCGGTGAAATATTTCCTGAAATAGAAAAAGCGGCTTTTTCAATGGAAGTGGGCGAGACAAGCCCGGTAATAAGGACGGTCGTGGGTTTTCATATTTTAAAGTTACTGGATAAGGACTTAACGGACAAAGACAGGACCTGGAAAGATCATGAAATGGATGTGAAAAATATTCTTTACGGCAGAAAATATGAGCAGACGTTTAAATCGTGGATGGAAAGTCTAAGAAACAAGGCATATATTAAAATTAATTATTAAGGCAGATCCCGCCACAGGCGGGGATGCTGGTCGGAGTGAAACGGAGATCCCGTTTCGTCGGGGATGAAAAAGCTAAGCGCATGGCGCATGGGATGGAACGTTTTTATTGTTTTTTAATCTTAAACTCTATGCACTTACCACTATGCTCTCTGCTGTTTTATAATTGCAACTAACAACAAGTCCGTAGAGAAATCGGAGGGCGAACCACTGACTATTGACAAATTACCGAATATGGAAGAAAAAAGTAAAACACAGCTGAAAGAAGATATGCGGGCTTTGCAGAAGCTTGGAGAAAACGTTGTGAATCTGCCTGTTGACCGTATTCATAAGATAGAGATGCCGGAAGAGCTTCGTGATGCAGTGCTTCTTGCCAAAACAATTAAAAAACATGAAGGAAAACGGAGGCAGATGCAGTATATCGGCACCCTGATGCGGAAGATTGATGCTGAACCGATAAGGTGTTTTATTGAGGATATAAACAGCGGCAGCAAAATGGAATCAAGGTTTTTTCATAAACTTGGAAAATGGCGGGATGAGCTTTTAGCCGGAAAAGAGGGTGTGATGGATGATATTCTGAGCGAAATTCCCGGAGCTGACAGGCAGCACCTTAGGCAGCTTATCCGTAATGCGGCAAAAGAAAAAGAGAAGGACCTTCCTCTTAAGTCTTCAAGAGCACTTTTTAAATATCTAAAAGAGTTAACTTCTGAATAAGTTTGTGATCATGCTGTGGATGGAATATTATCTCATGTTGAAAAAAGTTTCTACGGTTGAGAATTCTTTTTGAATTTTGCTGTATTTGAAAATGCAGTTGGAACGCACTAAATAAATATTAACGAAATTGTGAAAAACTAAAAGGATGCAGCGCAGCGCCGTTAAGCCATGGCGGGATTTGCAAATCATCAGTAAGAGAGGATTATTGAAATGAGCAATGAACCAAACAAGATCATCTATTCAATGATGAGTGTGAGCAAGTTTTATAACCAGAAACAGGTGTTAAAAGATATACGGCTTTCATATTTTTACGGAGCAAAAATCGGCGTTCTTGGCCTGAATGGTTCCGGTAAAAGTTCACTTCTGAAAATTCTGGCCGGTATCGATAAAGAGTTCATGGGGGAGACATCAATTTCTCCCGGTTTTACAGTCGGGTATCTGGAACAGGAACCTCTGGTTGACAGCGCAAAGACGGTAAAAGAGGTGGTTGAGGAAGGCGTACAGGAGTCGGTTGATCTTCTGGACGAATTCAATAAAATAAATGAGCAGTTTGCAGAGCCGATGTCTGATGATGAGATGAACAGGCTTATCGAAAGGCAGGGCGAGGTGCAGGATAAGCTTGATGCGCTTAATGCCTGGGACCTTGATGCACAGCTTGACATGGCCATGGATGCGCTGCGTTGTCCCGGTGGAGATACGCCGGTAAATATACTGTCAGGTGGTGAGAAACGGCGTGTTGCGCTGTGCAGGCTTCTTTTAAAAAAACCGGATATTCTTCTGCTTGATGAGCCGACGAATCATCTTGATGCGGAATCGGTTGCATGGCTTGAGCATCACCTGCAGAGATATGAAGGTACGATTATTGCGGTTACCCATGACCGTTATTTTCTGGATAATGTCGCAGGATGGATCCTTGAGCTTGACCGGGGACATGGTATTCCCTGGAAAGGCAATTATTCTTCATGGCTCGAGCAGAAACAGAACAGGCTAAAACAGGATGAAAAGGAAGAGAGTGACAGACAGAAATCGCTTCAGCGCGAGCTTGAATGGATACGGATGTCTCCTAAAGGACGTCATGCCAAGTCTAAGGCACGTATCAGTTCTTATGAGTCTATGCTTTCACAGGAGAGGGAAAAATGCGCAAAAGATCTCCAGATATTTATACCTCCGGGACCGCGTCTTGGTGATATGGTGATCGAGGCGGATAAGGTTGTTAAGTCATACGATAACAGGGTTTTGGTTGAAGGGATGTCTTTTCTTTTACCGGCCGGTGGAATTATCGGAATTATCGGGCCAAACGGTGCCGGTAAAACAACTTTGTTCAGGATGCTGACAGGAGAGGAGAGCCCTGATTCAGGAACCATAAAGATCGGTGATTCTGTAAAATTGGGTTATGTTGATCAGGGCCGTGATTCTCTTGATCCGGGCAAGACCGTCTGGGAAGTGATATCCGGAGGACAGGATACCTTAAGCCTTGGCGGTGTTGAGGTCAACTCCCGTGCATATGTTGCCCGCTTTAATTTTTCAGGTGCTGATCAGCAAAAGAACGTCGATGTTCTTTCCGGCGGAGAAAGGAACAGGGTTCATCTTGCCAATATGCTTAAAGAAGAGGCCAATGTGCTTCTCCTGGATGAGCCGACAAATGATCTTGATGTGAATACCATGCGTGCTTTAGAGGAGGCTTTGGGAAATTTTGCCGGCTGTGCTCTTATCATCAGCCATGACAGATGGTTTCTTGACAGGGTCGCTACCCATATTCTTGCCTTTGAGGGAGAAAGCAGTGCGGTGTGGTTCGACGGTAATTACAGTGAGTATGAAGCTGACAGGAAAGCGCGTCTGGGCGCCAAGGCAGACCAGCCCCACCGGATCAAGTACCGGCAGCTGACAAGGTAATCTATAGAAAAGGAATTAAAAAGTTCTTTTTCTATGAGCAGCCCCTTTGGGGCTTTGAGGAGCATTAAACCAAAGGTTTAATTTGAAGACCGCTCCTAAAGCGAAGCGCTCATCGAATCATGCCAGAGGCGTGATGCTCTTCAAGTGAAACGCTCTTAAAACGAAGCAGGTTTTTTGCTGAGCGCTCTGAAAGGCCTCTCTCCCTAAGCTTAGTCGAAGGGTGGGCCGTTCCTACTTCCTTTTTGCTGAATTTATAACAACCGGTTTGACCGGTGAGTTCGGCATCGGGCTGTTTGATGTTTTAACTGATGCAATCTTATCAACCACATCCATTCCCTCAATGACTTCCGCAAAGACAGCATAGCCGAAGCTGCGGGCACCGTTATCAAGAAAATCATTGTCTTTAAGGTTGATGAAAAACTGTGAGGTGGCGCTGTTTACATTGTTTGTCCGCGCCATGGAAAGCGTTCCCCGCATGTTTTTCAGGCCGTTATCCGCTTCATTTTTAATCGGGGCCTGTGTTTTCTTTTTAGCCATGTCTTTTGAATAACCGCCGCCCTGGATGACAAAACCAGGTACGATCCGGTGGATAACGGTATTATTGTAGAAACCCGAATCAACATACGAAAGAAAATTTTTAACCGTCACAGGTGCTTTTTCAGGGTAAAGTTTAATTGTTATATCCCCTTTATTTGTTGAGAAGACAACACTGTTTCCACTGTTACTCACGGTGGTTTTTTCGTTGGCTGATTTTTTTTCGCTTGCAGAGCAGGATGAAAAGAAAAAAAGTATTAATGCCGCAGCTGATAGTCTTAATAAAAATTGTTTCATTTTTTCTCCTATGAAGGCTTAATCGATTTGTCGGTTTAATAGAGAGTTGTCCGGAACTTCGGCTGTTGTTCTCTTGGTTTCAGCAAATAATAAAATCGGCTCCTAAGAGATCTTTCAGGAGCCGATAAAGTTATTTTATTAAATACGGCAAGTTATTTTTTAGCCGCTGGTTTGTATGCGTCTGAATATACAATTGTTGCACTTTCCCTAAGCTTCTTGATCAGGTCTCCGGTGACCTTGTTTTTGTTCTTTCGACCAAGGCTTTTTACTATTTTGTCGCGTGATTCATCAAGCGTTTTTGTCTTTGCTTCAATTTTTTCAAGGACCTGAATGATGTGATAGCCGAACTTTGTTTCAATTACCGGTCCGATATCATTTATCTTCTGACTGAAAGCTGCATCTTCAAAACCTTTTACCATGCGTCCTCGGGGGAATGTTCCCAGATCTCCGCCTTTTGCTTTCCCGCTGGGACAGTCAGAATTTTCTTTAGCAAGTGTTGCAAAATCTGCGCCTTTAACAAGCTGTTCTCTTAATGCATTGATTTTGGCTTTTTTCTCATTTTTAATTTTATCATCATCTTTTGCATCTGTTTTGATAAGGATGTGACGTGCATGCACCTGCCCAGCGGTATTAAACTGTTTTTTGTTGGTCTCAAAATATTCTTTTATTGTCTCTTCTGACGGCGCAGGCTGATCTTTTGTTTTAACTTCTATCAGTTTTTCGACCTGCAGGCTGAACCTGATATTGTCATTCATCTCTTTCATGTCAACACCGCCCTGTTTAAGTGCTGCTTCAAGAGTCATTCCCTGGGGCAGGCGTTTTTTGTATTCGCTCAGTTTGTCTTCAAGCTCTTTGTCTGTAACTTTTAATTTTAATTTATTGCATTCTGTACTCAGAAGTGTCTTGGTTATAAAATGTTCGATTATCTGTGCCTGCATACTTGTCTTGATCTTGTCGATCTGTTCCGGGGGGATCTGACCCTTTGCGGAGTTGATTATTCTGTTTAGCTGTTTGTCAAGTTCTGCCTGCTCCATCGCTTTGCCGTTTACAGTTACTATGTTAGGGGCTTTTTTAGTATCTGCTGCTGAAACAAAACTACTCGTGCATAAAATGCCGAAAAGCATTAATAAACAGAGCGCCAGGCTGGATTTAGAAATAGATTTGAGGGTTCGGGGTGATGATTTCATTTTTTGTTTCTCCTTGTTTAATTTTTGTAAATGACTATCTCTTATTTTTAATTATGACTATGTTAACCGGAAACTGTTTTTGGCAGTTAAATCCGAAATATAGGTGAAGTGTGTATATATGTCAAATTATTTTTTGGCGGATATTTCATCTATACCTTTATAAATAACTTTTTTTTGTACATTATGTAGGCTATTGACCAGAGTAGCATTAAATATGTGATGGAAAAAAATAAAGATGAAGCTGCCTGGTTTGAAAATAAAATAAAGATGTTTTTATATATCCATGAATAAAAGGAAAGGTCTTTCCGGTCTCCGCTAATAACTGTTTTTAGAAGTATACGGCTGATAATTCCGGCTGAAAGATAAATGAAAATTGAGTTCAGTCCCAGGACCTTAAAGAAACTCGTATGTTTGCGCCAATTTTTCACCTCAACGGTCTCAAAACATATTGCAAAAAGAACCATTGCCCACCCGCCGGTCAGAAAGACAAATGAACTTGTCCAGAGTGTTTTGTTAACAGGAAAGAAAATTCCCCACAGAAGGCCCGCAGCAATAAGAATCAGTCCAAAAGAGATGAGAAGAAGGCTTGTTGATGTTTTTACGGGTCTTTGTTTCAGCCATCTACCTGTAAAATATCCGGTCAGCACGCTTGTATAAGCCGGTAAAGTGCTTAACACCCCTTCAGGTTCAATTGTTCCCCGGTTAAGCATGTGAGGTACGGTCAGGATAGCTCTGTCAATAAGTGAAGCAAGGCTTTGTCCTGCAGACAGAATGCCCGGAGTGTGTCCCTGAAGAGGGATTCGGGTAAGAAGAAACCAGTAACCGGTAAGTATTAAAAAAAAGAGTGGCCACTGTTTTGAAGGCTTAAGAAGAGTTACGGTTAATGCTGCAAAAAGATATACAATGCTTATTCTCTGCAGTACACCCATGATCCTTAGGTTTTGCAGGCTGAAAGAAGTGTGGCCTGAAAAAGAGTCGAGCAGCATAGTTAAAACATTCAGCAGAAGACCCAGTGAAAACAGGATGATGCTTCTGCGGAAGATTCTAAAATATAATTTTATGTCCGGGTTTATATTCTGCCCGGTAAGATCCGTAAAGGAAAAAGCCATTGATGTTCCGATGATGAAAAGGAAGAAAGGAAAAACCATGTCTGCCGGGGTGCAGCCGTGCCATTGTGAGTGTCTTAAAACAGGATAAATATGCTGCCAGCTTCCCGGATTATTGACAATTATCATTCCCGCAATGGCAAGACCTCTGAATACATCCAGGGAATCGAGTCTTTTTGGGAGAATGGACTGTTTATGGCGCGCTTCCATGATCTTCTTTTAATACCGTGATTTTAGTTTGAGATTGCATATATATAGTATACAATTCTTGAATTATTAAAAGTTAAAGAAATGTAAAACATATTTAAACGGGGATACGTTCCTCTTTAAATATGTCCGTTGTGCGCCTTTTAAATAACTAAAAGGCTTGTTGTTAGTGGTCAGTTGCAAAATATCAGGAATTCAGTATTCTGTATCGAGCATCTAGCCTTTGCTGTTTAGTTTTTATTCTATGCGTTTTGTTCCATTCTTTTAACTTAACCGTTTTTAGCTGCTGGCAACAAGTCTTGAGCGCAGTCGAAAGACGAACGACATTCAACTGACAAAATCGCTCCGGCGATTAATTCAGCAACCAGCATCCAGAATAGCTTATGCTTGTATCAGAGAAAAACAGAATATCTGGGCATGCGGTGTATACCTGGTCAGTTCTTAAAATGTATGATCTTTTTGTTGGGTGGTTTTCAAACCGTTTTGTCTGGGGCTGTCTTTCAAATAATATTTTAAATACATATAATCGTTTTGTATCATCCAACCATTTAGAGGTGGGGCCGGGTACGGGTTATTTTCTCGACAGATGCACTTTTCCGTGCGGCAGCCCCAGGCTGGCGTTGTTAGATATAAACAACAACTGTCTTGAAATGACAAGAAAACGTATTGTGCGTTATCATCCGGAGTGTTATAACGCAAGTATTTTAGAACCGTTAAATATTGCTGTGTCAGGATTTGATTCTATTTCCATGAACTATGTTCTGCACTGTTTGCCGGGCACAATGGCGTCAAAAGAGTCTGTTTTTGTAAATCTTAAACAGTATCTGAATCCGGGAGGGGTGATTTTTGGTACGACGATCCTTGGCAGGGGAGTACCCACGGGAATACTTGCAACCGCTTTTATGACGGTGTATAACAAAACAGGAATTTTTTCAAACACATGTGATGATCGGGAAATGCTTAGTCTTGTGCTTGAAAGACAGTTCTCTGAACATACCCTTAAGATTAGAGGCTGTGCTGCTGTTTTTAGCGCTAGGATTTGACGGGATAGTAGAGAGGACGCAAAGCAGTTAAAGTACTTGAAGTATTTAAAGTGTCTAAAGTACTTAAATTAAAATGATACCAACTTAAAAGTTTAATGACGTTAAATCCTGTCTTTCTCTGTGAATTCTGTGTCTCGCCTGTCCCGAGCTTGTCGCGGGGAGTGCAGCGGGTAGTTAAATTGTTTTTGACGTTATTCTTTAGCAGCTGACTGCAAGTCATTTGTTCCGTACAAGACACTATTTTGAAAGAACATATGGAAAAAATAAAAAAAATAAGTCCGGTTATTTTTTTAGAGATTTTGCAAAGACTCTTGTGGCAGTTATTGATGAAAAGGGGACCCCTCTTTCCGGACATTCCGAACGGGTTGCGGGCTGCTGTGTTAATTTTGCCAGAATGATCAGTCTTCGAAAAAAAAGAAATAGACAGGATATATCTGGCCGGCCTTTTTCATGATATCGGAATGGTCTATATGCCGATGGAAATTATTCAGAAACCGGGTAAGCTTACCGAGGATGAGATGGCAATGATTAAACAGCATCCTGTTATTTCCGAGAGAATACTTTCAAACCTGACCCAGTTTAAGGGCGTTCTTCCCATTGTCAGGCACCATCATGAAGTGTTTCGCGGCGGCGGGTATCCTGAGGGTCTCAAGGGCGATAAGATCCCCATCGGTTCAAGGGTTCTTCACCTCGTGGACAGTTTGAAGCGATGATCGCAGCCCGTTATACCGGCCTGCACTCAGTATGGACGAGGCTCTTGACCGGATAATAAAAAACGAAAATAATCAGTTTGATAAAGGACTGGCCCGTGAGTTTGTGGCGTTCATAAAATCCACAGCGACCTTTGTTGAAATAAAGGCAGAACCTTCTGCGAAGGATGAGAAAAAGACCGTAAAAAATGTTCTGGAGGAGATGTCAGAAAAGTTTAGGGCCGGTCTGGTTGATATTCCGGTACTCCCGAAAGTTGTCAATGAGATCGGGCAGGTGATGAACAGGCCCGAATCTGATGCGAAATCGCTTTCAGAGGTTATAGAAAGAGATTCTGCAATATCCATAAGACTTATATCCATCGCTAACTCACCGGTATATCGCGGTTCAGATAAACTCCAGACCGTACAACCGGCGGTAACAAGGCTTGGCCTTAAATAGACTCAGCGTGTCGTTTTAGATATTGCAAACAAAAGCATCTATACCACCGATAAAAAGGACTTAATGTCCTTGATGCAGAAGATGTGGCTTCATTCGTTAGCGAAGGCCTATGCCTGCAAGAGGGCTTGCAGAAAGGCTGGGTCTTGCCGAAGTTGACAGGTATTTCCTGATGGGTCTGATCCATGATATCGGTAAGGTGCTGCTGGTGAAGTCTCTGACAGAAATAGTTTCAGAAATGGAGCCGTTTACGATTGATGAAGTTGTTGACAGTGTGCAGGACCTGCACTGTGCTTTTGGTGCCAGTTTTCTTGAAGGATGCAAGTTTACCAGAGATTTTGTTGAAGTCGCCATGTTCCATGAATAGCCAAAATACTTTCAGACTTCAAAAAAAGGCATTCTTGTTGTTAATCTTGTCAATCTTATTTACCGTACGATCGGTTTCAGCCTTTTAAAAGATGAAGGAATGAACCCGGCTGCTCTTGAATCGGCACAGCTTCTAGGGGTGGGTTCCGAAGAGATCAGTTCGGTTATGAACGAGGTTGTGGACCTGATGAAGACCACAGCTGTTATTTTTTAATTACTATAGCGTACGGACAACTATCCACTGACGTTTAGTTTCTCTTGAAAACTAAACAGCTTTATTCTTGTTTTTTATCCATTCTTTAGCTGTTCCGTTGTGCCATTTCCACGCAGTTTCAATGATCGTACTGATATCATACAGTTCAGGTTCCCATCCGAGGACGTCTTTTGCCTTTTGTGAGCCGGCGATTAGAACCGCCGGATCACCGGGTCTTCTGTCTCCTTCGATGACTTTGATTTCTTTTCCGGTAACTTTTTTTGCCACATCGATTACCTCTTTAACGCTGTAGCCGCTGCCGTTCCCAAGATTAAAAGCAGTTGAGCTATTGCCGGCTTCCAGATATTTGAGTGCAAGAAGGTGGGCATCGGCAAGGTCGTTTATATGGATATAGTCTCTTATGCAGGTTCCGTCTTTGGTGTCGTAGTCACTGCCGTATATGGTAATATGGTCTCTTTCTCCGAGAGCGGCCTGGAGTATTATCGGGATGAGGTGTGTCTCTGTTTCATGGTACTCACCGATCTCACCTGAAGGATCTGCTCCTGCTGCGTTAAAGTATCTCAGCTTTACGTTTTTTATCCCGTATATTTCTTCGAACCAGTCGAGCATTTTTTCAACGGCCAGCTTTGTCTCGCCGTAAACATTGGTGGGTTTCTGCGGATGGTTTTCATCTATCGGGACCTTTACGGGTTCTCCAAAGGTTGCTGCTGTTGAAGAAAAGATAAAATGGGTTACGCCTGCTTTATTCATGGCCGCTAAAAGGTTTAGGGTGCCGTAAACATTGTTTTCATAATATATCTCCGGTTTTTCCATTGATTCGCCCACCAGGCTGTAGGCGGAAAAGTGCATCACAGCGGTGATTTTATGTTTTTTAAAGACTTCGGCAACCTCATCTTTATTTCTTAAGTCGCCTTTATGAAACGGCGTGTTCTGTACAGCCTCTATATGGCCTTTTTCCAGGTTGTCAAAGATAACCACTTCAAGATTATTTTTTTTTAATGTCTTTACCATGTGTGAGCCGATATACCCGGCTCCGCCCACAACGAGAATAGCCATGATGAGTCCTTATGATTTTATTTTGAAATACAAATACTTCAAATGGTTTAGTATGGCAAGGGAATAATAATCAACTGAAAAAACTGTCAGTTGATTATTGTGGGTTGTGTGTCGTCAGTGGTCAGTTGCAAAATCACAAATGTGATTTGTTAGTCGTCAATGGTTCGTTGTTTGTTGGTAAGCCATAAAGTCAAAAGCTTCCTCTCGCAGAACACTGAGTTTTGGAGAAAAACTTAAACCTGATAAATCAAAACCTGTTATTTAACAGGGTAAACCAGGCACAAGATGCAAAAACAAAGCATCGGATGCTGGTGAAAAAAGATGCTGGATTCTGGATAAAGGCGAAAAAGCTTAAAAACAGTTTCAGGGGGGAGTTGAATAGGGTTTTGATTTGGCTACTGACGACTGACCACAAGCCTTGTTGTAGCGTAGCGGAAATCCCGTCTTGAGCTTAGTCGAAAGGTCGTTCTTTGCAGTTGTTGCCTGTCTTCCCATAGCTTTTGCGAAGGCAGATGAACTCTGTGAGAGGAAGATTTTATGCTTTTCCGCTATGCGCCATGCTCTTTGACCAGCATTCTTGAATCCTAACAGACGCTATAAAATTAAAATAAAAACTAATATTTTACTAAAAAAATGATATAATTATTATTACTTAACCTGACAATGTGAATTATTTATGGAAATCAAAATGGCGCTTCAAAAAAAAGTTGTTTTTCTCATAACCGTACTAACGGTTTTTCTGTCCTTTGCATGCTTTTATCTTGAAATTAAATTCAGCCGGCATGGTGTTTTAATGCTTGCGCTTGTTATTCTGGGTACCGGATTTGATTTTTCACTTTCAATTATTGGAGACTTTATAAAAAGCAAAAGGATTATTCTTTTGTGTACAAAGCTAAGTTTCTGCCTGCTTAATTTTGGAGTAATTTTTACAGCTTTATCAGCAGCTTATGTTATTAAGGATATAGCTGGATGTGACTTGAGTTCGGCAATGCTTTCTTACAGGCATGTGTTTTTTCTTGTTTCTATCCTTAGCGGGATATTTTTTCTTTTTACAAAATATGTTCCAAATGTAAAGGCCGAAGGTTTATACACGCTTGACAAAAAAGACGGCTTTACCCTGTTTGCGTTTATTTTAAGGCGGGTCGTGCTTGTCTGTTCACTTATCATGGCCTTGATCGTTGTTTTTGAAGGCATTAAAACGCCATTTGCCATCTGGTCTTTCATGTTTGGCGGTTTTTTTATTGCAACAGTGCCCCTTCATATTCTTCACAAGCATATGCTTTCCATGATTGCGGAATTTTTGACCCTGCTTGTTCTTTTTTGCGGGACATTTGTCGTTGTAATGGGTTAAAGATCTTTTTATTCCTCTATTCTTTAATACAGCTTTCCTTGTAAATTTGCCTTAAATGTTGAAATTAAGATAACCCTGTTTCAAATCTTTTTTATGGTATTTTGTATGCTTACGCTGTTTTCAAGATTAACATTTGACAAAACGATGAAAATACAATAGGTTAGTAAATGCTATAAGAAAAACATATAAAAAGTTTTTATAATTAGTAAAACATATAAAAAAATATTTAATTATTAGGGAGTATTTTGTGGAGAGAAAACACGGTGGAGATATTTATCAGGTTGCCCGTGAAACAGGTAAAAAACTCGAAGATATAATTGATTTTAGCGCCAACATTAATCCCCTGGGTTATTCATCAAGGGTTAAGAAGGCATTTGCCGGCATTGAAGATCTAATTATTAACTATCCGGACCGGGAAGCCCGTGATTTTATTGATGCTCTCTCTGCTCATCATAATTTTTCTGCAGACAACTTTCTTGGCGGAAGCGGTGCAACGGAGTTCGTCCATTTTTTCCCCGCCATCATAAGGCCTAAGAGTGTTCTGGTTGTTGCGCCGACTTTTACAGAATATGAGTACAGTTATCAAAGGGCAAAGGGAGTTATCTTTTATTTCAATACGCTTGAAAAGGACAATTTTGTGCTCCAGAAAAAGCAGTTGCTTGAGGAATTAAAAAGAGGATACAGTGCGCTTTATATCTGTAATCCTGCAAATCCTACAGGCGCGCTGATTTCTGCGGATACCATGGAAGAGATAGTGACCTATGCATGCAAGAAGGGAACAAACGTTATCATTGATGAGACGTACATGGATATGGTTGAAAAACATTCCATGAAAAAGCTGGTTAATAATTTTGACAATCTGTTTATCTTAAGATCAATGACAAATTTCTTCGCACTTCCGGGACTCCGGTCAGGTTATCTTATCTCTCATGCGAAAAACATTGAAAAGATAAGGGAAAAACAAATGCCCTGGAGTATGAACGCGGTTGCCCAGTGTGCAGCTGTGGAGAGTCTGAATGATCATGCCCATATACAGAAAAGTATAAAGTATATTGCTGAGGCCGGGTCTGCACTGGCTGCTGAGCTGAAACCGATTTCTTCCCTGACTCTTTTTAAGAGCAATGTGAACTACTTTCTTTTAAAACTTCAGGCATCTGCCCGTCTTACGGCTTCCGGACTTAATGAAAAACTTCTGGCAAAGGGAATAATGATAAGGACCTGTGAAGATTTTCAGGGGCTGGATGAATCATTTTTCAGGATCGCCATTAAAAAGAAGAACGAGAATAAGAAACTTGTAACAGAGCTTAAAAAAATACTGACGAAGTAAAAGACGGCTTTTATTATTGTTAACCATGGGGTGCATAAACATTTGTTTTTGCACCTCTTTTTTTATTTTAAAAGAAAAAGAGCGCGTGTGTCTGCATGGATAAAAAAGTTGCCCCCTGTCATTTTTTGTTGTAAAAGAATGTTATAACTATAGGCATACTAAAAACATCAGAAAGAAGACCTCATGGTTAAAAAAGATTCTAAAAAATTGCCGACAGTCATTGTTTTTTTCTTTATGGCGGTAATCTTTCCTATCTCTGATGCGGCTGCTGAAGAGGATCTCTGGGATGAGCTTGGGGTTTATGGCGGACAGATCTATACCATCGCGGTTGATCCGGATGATTCTTTCCGGGTATATGCGGGATCATGGAATGGGGATGGTTTTTTTATTTCAGAGGACGAGGGTCTTACCTGGGAATCTAACGGGTGGTTTAGAAACTCTGCGGTATACGGTATTGCAATTGATCCTGATAATACAGATATAATATGGGTTGCAAATGATCATGAGATTGACAAGAGTACCGACGGTGGAGCAACCTGGTCTACCTATACCATTGGTGACGGCACTCGTTTTGTCTATGCCGTTGAAATTAATCCTTTTAATTCGGATAATATAATATTGGGGACAGGAGGAATAGATGGTGCAAGTACAGGAGGTGCTGTTTTTTTTACTGATGATGGAGGGATAACCTGGAGTGAAGAGAACGATCTTATAGCAGATTTTAATATTATTGATGTTGATTTTAACCCTGAAAAGGAGTCGGAGGTCTGGCTTACCAGTAATACTTTTAATGTCTCAAATAAGGGGGCTATATATGTATGGACAGACCAGGGTGGTGAAGGCTGGGGATGGTGGGGCTGGACAGTTGATTTTTATTTTGATGAAATTTTATTTCATCCATCTATCCCATCACTTCTTTTCGCCTGCGGTGATTATGGTGTTCGTATAAAAGAAGATGCAAGTATTTATACGGGCTGGGGTTATTCCTGGGATGAAGAGAATTATTTTGCCCGGGCCATGTGTATCCCCCCGCAGGATACAGACTATCTTTATACGGCTATGTCAGAAGATGGTACTGATATTGTTGCATACGGTGTAAATCCCTGGGACAGTGATGACTGGTATTATACTAATTCTACAGATGGTGTTCCTTCTCCTGCGCCGGATGAGTTTATTTGTCTTGCTGCTGATAATTTTCCTTACCCTGATTATTATTTGTATGCAGGCGGGATTAATGAGGGGGTTTTTAAATCAGAGAATCAGGGAGAAACCTGGTCCAGTATCAGTAACGGTATGCTTGCCAACAGTATCTATGATTCTGCTGTTTCTCCTCAGGATTCTTCAAAGCTACTGCTTGCAACACTTGGCGGTATTTATTCAAATAAGAGTCAAATCCCGATTAAAGATTCCATTAGCTATGCTATAAGCTATCACCCCGCCAATGAAGATATCTTCTATGCCGGTATTAGCTGGGGACTTATCAAAACCACAGATGGCGGGATTAGCTGGGACTATAAATATCCATTAGATGACATATCCGGTGATCACCATATTGATGGTGAATCATACCGTGTGCTTTCGGTTGCTGTTTCTCCTCATGATCCTCAAAAAGTATATGCCGGTGTTTCATTGGATGTCAGTCATGAAGGATATCTAATAAAGATCACAGACAGCGGCGGAGATTTTACCTCTGCTCCGCTCTTATCTGTCACCGTTGGAGCGCCTGTAAATTCTATTGTTTTTCATCCGGGCAATCCGGATATTATTTTTATTGGCAGCGGCGGTTTTTATGCACCGGTTACTAACTGGGGGATAAACAGGAGTACAGACGGGGGGGTGAACTGGCCCTATATCAATATGGGCAGTTCGGAAAATGGAGATTATGTTGTGGTCAATGATATTGCCATTGAACAGAAACCGCCCTATACCATGTATGCGGCCTGCGGCGGCAGTGACCTAAGCTATTCGGGAATTTATAAAAGCACGGACAATGGTTCGACCTGGGTGAAAAAGACCGGGGGGCTGCCGGATAATTATGCGGTAACCGATATCAAGATCGATCCCGATGATTCCAGTTTTGTTTATGCAGCTGTTTATAAGGGATATGATGATTGCAGTGACTCAAACTGTAAAGATATGAACGGTGTTTATATATCCGTTGATGCGGGAGAGTACTGGAGTCCGATGGGTCTTTCAGATTATTATATGTATGATGTAAATGTCTATAATACCGGCAGCACTGTCAGTACAAGAACAAAAGAGGAAGGCCGTTCTTTTTCTTATCCGCAAACCAGTGTCGTGGGCGGAAGCGCCAGCGGCGGTCACTCGACCTTAATGTCCACCGGCAGGGGAACCGTTACCGGCTTTGTTAAGGATGCGGATACCGGGGCGCCGGTTGCGGACGCGGTAATCAAAACAGATACCGGTTCAAAGTGTAAGACTGAAGAGAATGGTTTTTATATGCTTTTTACCGCATCCGGTACGCACCGGGTTTCCTTTTGGTCTCCGACACATGTTTCAAAGAATGTACCCAAGATCAGTGTGGGAAACGGTCAACAGGTTACACTGGATGCAAATCTTAAAGCCGGCAGTTCGGATTCCGAAGATACCACCTGTTTTCTCAATGCGATACTTGGTACAAGCCGGAGCAAAGAGCTTGATCCTTTCAGGGCCTTCCGGGACAATGTACTTGGAAGGACAAAGTACGGAAAGAGTCTGGTTGATCTTTACTACCGGTCCGGTCCTGAAATATTAAAGGCAGTTGGAAAGAACCCTGATCTAAAGAGAAAAAGCCTGGGGATTATTGAAAGAGCGATTCCGCTGTTTAAGTCAATAAGTGAGAAAGAAAGAGCCACCTTTTCCACTGAATTTTTAAATGAGGTCAGTGCTTTTCTGTTTGAGCTCGAAAACCATGTTTCTCCTGAGCTTAAAAAAACGATATACAAGATGAGATTAAGTATCAAGAGAAACGATCTGTTTGAAAAATTAAGTGTAAAAAAACAGAGACAGATTGAACCCAAAGATAAAACCCTGGGGCCAGAAAAAGCCTGCAGGCCGTAAATTCAGCCTAAAGGATTCAAGGGGTCCAGGATTCCAGGGTTCAAGTGCAGTAGACGATTAATCATTTTCCATCAAGGTCGTTAGATCACTCCCCTGTCCGCGATAGCTTTAGCGAAGGCGGGTAGCTTAGCTACTGCGGAGGACGGGTGCTCTCTGCTCCAAGCTCTTTCATCCAGTCCCCAGCATTCATCTTAAGGTTTTTAGACCATTAGCTATTACCTATTACTTGAATTTTGCACGCAACCATTCATCATGAGCAGTTAAAATTGATTTTTGCTCACTGCCGCATTACTGATTTTTATCCGGCACTACATCAAATCCATCAATTTCCATCCATTTTTCTCTGCCATGTGCCCTCTGAAATCTGCCGTGCAAAATATTTTTTGCACTCAGCCACGGTTTAAAGCAAACCGGCACTGCCAGGAACCCTTCAGGCATGACTTGGCTTGTTTGCGGGCTTCATCAAGGAATTCCAATAGCCGCATAAGTAATGGCGTACGCATATCCTGCTCTGAGTATTTAACCGTTGTTCGGTTGTTATGAAACGGTATCTTGGCTGCAATGTAGAGCAGCTTCAAACGGGCGATTCTTATCGTGTTGTCCTGTATGTTCTGCATTGGCCCCGTAGCTGTAGCTGCCGGTTACTGAATGCTCTGCTGCGCCATTATCTTTAAATACCGCCAGATGTTGTATGTGAGCATCACAAGTTGGAACCACGCATAATTGTTTTTGAACTTCTTTGATGGTATCGCCTCTAAACCCTCACGTTTTGCTTCACCAACCAGATTCTCTACGTCTGCCCGTTTATCGTATTCTTCAATTACTTTGTGGGGCTTTGCAAATCTCGTGGCACAAAACATCCGGTGTGTATAGCGATCATCCTCGAACAACTCGCATTGCACGACTTCACCTTTTTTATCGATGCGCTTTGGAATCCTCATCGCCACGAACCGCATGTTAAATCCCCATCCGATCGGAGTATAAATGCATTCATTATACTCAACGTTTTCAATCTTTTTAGCCCGGTACCACCCTTGCGGATTAAATGGCGGGCTACAGCTCTTTGCCGATATGATAAAATCATATTTCTGATCTGTAAGTGCTTTTATGCTTTTCCAACTAAAAAACTCACTGTCAGCCCTCACCAGTACAAGCTTCACACATCCCTGGCAGCTGCTTGCCGATCTCTTTAATGAATTTAGCTGTCTCTTCTCCGCTAACCGTCTTGCCTGTACGCAACTTCCCAAACACATATTCCCGGGTCTGTTCTATAAACGCTACTATGGGTCGGTATCCCTTCTTGCCACGGTTCCGGGGATTGT